>JAPKDO010000370.1 GCA_028822535.1 Acidimicrobiales bacterium | reverse complement strand
TCCAGGTCGATGCGGATCATGTCGGCGGCGTTGCCGGTAGTCAGGCTTCCGGTGTCGTCGAGCCCGACCGCTGCTGCACCGCCGCGCGTCGCCATGGCCAATGTCTGTACCGCGGTCACGACGGTCGAGTCCAACCCCCTGACTCTTGCCAGGAGGGGAGCGATCTTCACCTCTTCCCAGAGGTCGAGCGAGTCGTTCGATGCCGGACCGTCGGTTCCGTACCCCACGGTCACACCGGCCGCTCGCAGGTCGACGAGGGGTGCTATTCCCGCCCCGAGCTTCATGTTGCTCACCGGACAATGGGCGACAGCCACGTCGTCTGCTGCTATCAACTCGATGTCAGCAGGGTTCACCCAGACGCAGTGGGCTGCCAGCACCCGGCCACCGAATACTCCATGATCGTGGAGGATCCCGGTGATGGACCGGCCGAATCTCTCCTCCAGGACGGCACTTTCCTCCTGGGTTTCCGCAAGGTGCAGGTGAAGTGTGGCATCGAGCGACCGAGCCAACTCGGCGAGTTCGGCGACGGGGCCGACACCGAGGTCATAGGCGGAATGGGCGGCGATTCCGACCGTCGTTCGACCTGCCGGATCGTGGTGGCGGGCATGAAATCCAACGAGATCCGTGATGCGGTCCTGGAATCCTCGGCTGCTCTCGGAGATGACGACCGGGGTCATCACGAGGCGTGCTCCAGACTGGTGGGCAGCGTCGACCACGGACTCCTCGAAGAGGTACATCTCGCAGGTTGTCGTGACACCGCGTTGCAGCATCTCGGCGGACCCCAGCGTCATTCCCCACCAGGCATCCTCAGCGGTCATGCGACTCTCCCGCGGCCACATGGCCTCGGTGAGCCATCGCTGGAGAGGAAGGCCGTCGCCGACCCCCCGCACGAGCGTCATGGGCGTGTGACAGTGGGAGTTCACCAGTCCCGGCATCAGCAGACCACCGATGTCGTTCACCGACAGGGGTGTGCATGCTTCTGGTGCATCAGCCTTGGGACCGACCCAGCAGATCCTGCCGTCCTCGATGTCGACGACGCCGGGGCCATGGACGGAATCGGCTTCATCGCACGTGACCACGACGTCAGCGATGAATCGCTCTCGACCGACTGGTGGCATGGATGCGGATCCTTCTGTCAGGGCCGTCACCGTGCGTGCGGCGAGAGGGTCGGTTGCCATTGCCTGTGGCCTATACGACGCGGTCGTTGCCGCCGTCGATCGGGATCTGGGCGCCGGTCGTCTTTGCGAAGGTGTCTGTGCAGAGCTCCACCGCCAGCCTGGCTACGTCGGCTGAAGTGATCTCGGTCTTGAGCAGGTTGCGGATCCTGTACTCGTCGACGGTGAGTCCATATAGGTGTGCCCGCTCAGCGAGGAGCTGGTCATTCCACAGTCCCGTGTCGAAGACAGCGTCGGGGTGGACGGTGTTCACTCGTATACCGTCGTCGGCCCATTCCAGCGCTGCGATTCGGGCTACCTGTACCAGAGCGGCCTTCGAGGCCGAGTAGGCAACGGCGCCTCGACCCGGTGCCGCGACGTTCTTCGAGCCGATTATCGAGACCCGGCCTCCGGTTGGAGACCGGGCCAGCAACGGGTGGGTTGCGTGGAGGAGGCTGAGAACGGAGTCGAGGTTTACCGCCTGGACGGCTCGAAAGTCTGTCGGGTCGAGCTGGCTGATCGCAGCGCCGACCCCGAAGATCCCAGCCGCGATGATGACGATGTCGAGCCCGCCGAATCGTTCGACCACTTCGTCGAGGGCGGCTGTCTGGGCGGTCGGGTCGGTGACGTCGACGGTGAGTCCTAGCCAGGCGGGGTTGTCGAAGGCGGTCTCGACTGAACCGTCCTTGTCGATCCCGCCGACGGCACATCCTCGAGCGAGCAGCTCAGCGGCGCAGGCCCTCCCGATGCCGGAGGCGGCTCCTGTGACTATGGCTATGTTCCCGGCGAGTGCTGGAGGCGGGCCCGCCAGATGCAGTTTGGCTTGTTCGAGGTCCCAGTACTCGACATCGAAGATGTGCTCTGGTTCCAGGGCGACGTATCCACCGAGGTGGTCTTCGGCACTTTCCAGGGCGGGCATCGTGTGCTCGTAGATGTCGAAGGCGATGTCGGCCTCGCCCACGGTCCGACCTGCGGTGAGCACCCCCAGATCGACGTCGACGACGATACGTGGTGCCGCGTCGAGCATCGTGAGCCCTGTGCGCCCCCGGTGTTCGTGCTTGTCGAAGTACTCGGCGTATGCACGTCCGTAGGATTCGACGTCGCGCCCGACCATCGGGATGCGCCTGGTGCGGATGACGTGGTCGGGTGTGAGTGGTCCTCTCGTGGCGATGCTCTCGAGGTCGATGCGTTGGACGAAGCGGGTCGAGACCGGATCGCTGTGGCGACACAGGACCATCGGACGGTTTGCCGATTCTGAGATCCTCCGGCGTAGATCGGACAGAACCAGCCTGTCCACTTTTGGCAGGGCAGCGCTGCTCGGTGCTGGCAACGGTGCGTGTTCGTCCAGCCACCGTTCGGCCTTCGATATCAGTTGGTGGTGTCGGGCGTAGGCCTCGGCTGTCGTCTCACCGAAGGTGAACAGTCCGTGGTTGAGCAGCACCATGCCGACCGTGTGGTCATGGGCCTCGTCCGGCCACCTCACGGCGACGGTCTTCGCCAGGGCGAAGCCCGGCATCACGTAGGGGATGACCACGACGGAGTCTCCGAAGACCTCGCGTACGCATGTCTCACCATCGACGACATTCGTAATCGAGACGATCGCATCGGCGTGGCTGTGCTGAACGGCCTGGTGCGGGATGTAGGCGTGCAACAGGCTCTCGACCGACGGAGCCGGTGCGGTCGGGTCGAAGCTCGAGGCCTTGAGTTCGCGCATCATGTCGGTGTCCGACAGCGAGTCGAGGGCGAGAAGGTCCCGCAGCCGAGACAGATTCAGCGGAGCAAAGCCTCGGCGTTCGATGGTCGCGAGGTCCCATCCCGATCCCTTGACGAATAGCGCGTCGAAAGAGTTGCCCGTGACGTCGGTGAACGGTGTCTTGATCGACGTATTACCGCCTCCATGGAGCACCAGGTCCGGATCGGAGCCGATGAGGCGGGATCCGTACACGCACTCGTCGAGGGCACTCTCGAGGCATCTGGTAGATGCCTGGTTCCACCTGTCTTCCACGAGACTCTCTTCCTAACCGGGCGTGTGGTTGTGGTCGATGATGGTCACCAGGAACCCGGAACTCAAGGGATGATCTGAAGGTAGGGCAGTGCTGACGCCAGTGGTGTCCGCAGTGTGCACCTGGACGGGGGATCTGGCCGTTGCAACTCTTTCACGGGTCGATCCTCTCAGAGGTATCACCCTGCGCGCTGTCGGGGGGTTTCATGGAGCGTTTCTAGAATGACGAGAGTTGTTTGACGACCGGTTCGGAGTGAGTACATGTCGGTTCTTGGTGGGAGAACGCTCGATTGGCTGGATGACGCCATTGTGATGGTGGACCA
>JAPKDO010000048.1 GCA_028822535.1 Acidimicrobiales bacterium | reverse complement strand
CGCCCGAGTGGGTCTGGGTCTGCGGCGCCGACCCGGTGAGTAGGAACCGCCCTCCCGACGGGTCGCGGTCGACGAGTCGGCGGACTGCGTCAAACACCTCGGGAGCCCGGTGCCACTCGTCGATCAGCACGGGCGGTTCGTCGGACCCGATGACTGAGGGGTCGGCCTCGATGACCCTTCGCTCGGCACGGTCGTCGAGCTGCCGCATTGTTCGGCAACGCTGCAGAGCGGTCTCCGTCTTGCCGACACCCTTGGGCCCGTCGAGGAGGATGGCCGGCAACTCCGGGAACAGGTCGTCGAGTTCCTCGTCGAGGACCCGGGGGACATACCCGGCGCCGAAGTCGATCCGTGCGGCCACAACTGGACACTACCGTTTCTGCACGCCAAACGATACTGTTTCTGCAGCTGCCGGGATACCGTTCCCGCGGCGCAGCCGCTACTTCTCACGCGGTCTCGGCACGACCGTTCTCCCGACTGGGAGCTGCTGGTGAGTTGACCACGCAGCGCGCGAACGGGTCACCGGGTACGTACCCGCGGAGGTACCAGGGCAGGTACCAGCGATCGAGTGAACTCCTGGTACCTCCGCCCGTAGCCTCAGAGCTGTGAGCGACGGCCCGAGCGGCGACGAAGTGGACCAGGCCGAGCACGACCGGTGGTTTGCGGCGCTTCTCGAGAAGCTCGGCCGCCGTGGGAACCGTCGAAGCGCCGAATGGCACCGGGTTACGGCCGAGATCCCGAAACTCGATCGCAGCGACCCGCTCGATCATGAGCGACGCTGCGCCCGCCACCGTCTAGGACGTGCCCGAGACCTTCCCCGTTCGGACCCCCCTCGAGCCGCCGAACTGACCACCTCGCAGGTACCCGGAGAGGGCCCTCGCACCGCTGTGCATAGTGTGTCTCCCCTTTCAACACCCGTTCGCACCGCGCACCTCGCTTCGCCACGCCGCTCGCGTCCCACCGGCCTGCTTCCTTCGCCGGACGACCCCACCGTCCGACCCACGCTCTTCCCGACCGCCGCGCCCGGCCCTCGTTCCGCCCTGGCCGTCCGCTCGCCCGTCCCGCTTCCATCGGGTCCCGAACCACCCCTGCGAACGACACGGCACCCTCCCAGCCCCATCTCACGACGTCTCGCGTGCGATCCAGCCATCGCTTTCTCTGGCCCATGTCAGAACGGCGTTCGACGGTCGAAAACCTCGCCCATCGTCCTCGGATCCGTGTCGCCGACCGCGGGTACCCGTGCTCGATGGGGTCACCGAACCGACTCGGTGACCCCTGGTACCTCGCTGACTCGGGTACCAGAGCGCTTGGCGAGGCTCCCTACGCTCCGTACGCCCGATCTCGATGGGCCCCGACGCGGGTTCTGTACGGTTCGACGGCGTGGTGACTCGACGCTTGGCCAGAACAATGGTGGGGGTGGTGGTCGTCCTCATCATCGGCGGATGCGCTGGTGACGACGGCGATGTTGCGACGCCCGAGGCCACATCGACCTCACCGATCCCGGTGGACAGGTCGTATCCGGAGGACATCGCTACGGCTTGCGCCGCCCACGACGCTGCCTTCGAGGACTTGATCGCCGACTTCTCGATCACGGACGCCCAGCACGCTGACCGCCTGCAGTCGATCGCGGACACCGAGGCCGCCGGCGGTCGACTCGAACCGCTCCTCCGAGACCTCGCCGACGCCTATCGGCGCGGCGACGCGTCGATCCCCGACACGATCGGCCCCGAGTGTCGCGGCGAGACACCCACCACTCTCGACGAAGCCGCGAAGGCTGACCGCGACCGGTACCTCGCCGAGGTGCGCGCAGCGGAGCCAGCGATCACCGACAGCGACAACGACCTGTTGGAGGCCATCGATCTCGGCTGCGACATCATCGGTCTCGCCGTCGACCAGGGCGACCCGCCCGACAACCCCGACGCGCTCATGGCCACAGCGTGGGCGCCGCTCGACACGCTCGACCACGCGGAGCATGTCCTCCGAGTCGGAGTCCCGATCTACTGCCCGGAGCACGCTGACCTCGTCGCCAGCATCCTTGGCTGACGGGTAAGCGCATCGAATGCCATTTCTGGCTTTCGTCTCCGGCGATCGTGACGTCCAGAGCGTTGAGCCGTTCAGCCGCGCCCAAGGCCGTCGATGACGAACCATGCGCGTCGGAGTTTCTCGGATGCGAAGCGACCCCGGTGCGCTTGCCGCCGGAGTTCCCTCAGGTCTGTCCCGACCTCGGCAAGCGTCTTGGCGACGGCGCGGTCCAACTCGGCGTCGTCCATCGTCTCGTGATCCTCGGTCTGCGTCTGCATCATCCGCTCCGAGTCGCTGTTGTCAGTCGGTCCTCGCAAGCCTGCTCCACGATTCGGTCACGCGAACAGCGAGATACCGGTCGCCTTGTAAAATGGTTGGCTCTACAATGCATGACATGCCTACGACGTCAACGGCCAAGGTCTCTCATCGAGGGCAGACGAGCCTGCCGGCCGAGCTGCGACATCGGTGGGGCATCGACGGCGGCGGCGAGGTCGGGATCATCGACCTCGGCGATGCCGCGCTGATCGTGCCGGGCGGGATCGACCTCGCTCGGTCCGAGCTGCGGCGCGTGCTGCGCGAGCGCTACGAGGGGGCTGTGGCCCACATCGACGACCCTGACCTGGTCGACCAGTAGATGGCGGTTGCCAGGACCGCGGTCGTCCTCGACGATCGGCTCCTCATCGAGCATCTGTTGATGGGGCTCGACCTGTCGGGAGAGATCTACACGACCTCGTATTGGTACTACCGAGCGTGCCGAGCGGCGGTCGCCGGCGCCGGTGGCCACCTGTCCGGACCGTTCGAGCAACTCGACGAGCCGCACCAGGGCGCGGCGATCAGAAGCCTTCTCGACCTCCCGGAGCACGTCCGGCTGCCGGATCCACGGATGACCGTCCCGAAGATGGCCGAGCTCTCTGAGCGGCACCCAAAGCTCAACCTTCTGAACCTCGAAGCGGTCGCGGCCGGGGTGAGCCTCGGTGCCACCGCGCTGCTCTCGCCGCCGACGGCCGAAGGTGTCCTGCCGAGCGTGCTCGACGCGGAACAGGTCACGTGGACGGTCGTGGAGCTCTAGCCACCGCGGTCTTGGTGAGTCGTCGGACGATCCGATGCGCCGATAGGCGCTGCGAAGTCGCAGGGCCGCGAGGTGGGATCGGGCGCCGACGATATCCATCGATCTGGAGTCGGCCGTATCGTCGACGCCATGGTTGACGTGGATGAGGGCGACACGGACGCGGGGCGTCGCGTGGACGAGCTTGCGGACGTGCTTGTCCGGACCGTCGAGATCGCGATGGACGCTCCGGGGCAGGCCGAATGGTCACCGTTTCCAGCATCGTTGATCGATCAGGAGCGCGCCCCGCTCGAGGGCGCGTGGCTCGAAGCTCATCTACTGGCATGGACGTATGTGGCGATGACCGCTCAAGCGGCGACGGACCACTTGGCCTCGCTCGGTGCCGTCCTACGAGGTCGAACCGCCCTTGGTCTTCTGGTCATGGCTCGAACGGCCGGCGAGGCCGCTGGACAGGGCTGGTGGCTCGCTGAGGACGGGATCGGACACGTCGAGCGAGTACGCCGTGCCTACGGCATCCGAGCGCGTGGGCTCATGGAGAGCGAGCGATTGGCCAGCCAGTTCCTCGAGCACGCCGGAGATCACAACCAGGATCATCTCGCGGAACAGCGCGATCGCATACGCGCCAATCGTCAGCGGGTGCTCCGCCAGGCTCGTGATGATCTCGGCTTCAAAGTCCACCGCGAAGGCGAGGAGCTCACCCACCTGGTGGATGGCCCGACCTCCCGGACCGAGCTGTTTCGAGATGTGATGTCGTCAGCATCCATCGCGGTTGGGGGAATTGTCTACGGGCAGTGGAGCGGAGTAGCGCACTCGAACCCAGTGACTCTGCTCGACTACCACGACCAGACTGAGATCGACGCAGACACCGCTGGCCTCCACCTGCGACTGCTGCTGTCGACTGTCGAGTCGACCGTCTACGCAACGGTGAATGCCCACCGCCAGATGATGGACCGGGTGTACCTGATCAGTGGGTGGGACGCCACTGCCTGGGAGGCCTGGAAGAACGATCAGACAAGCGTGATGAGCGCTACTTGATCGGCCTCAATCGGTGCGGCCGCGAGGACTGCGGTTCTGTCAGGTGGGTCGGGCCGAGCGACGCGCCCGTTCTGCCGTGCGTGCGACGATGTCCCTACGAACATTCGAAGCGAGTGATCAGCCCTAGCTTGGTGCTCCGACGTGCCCTTCTCTGTCGGCGGTCTCGGGAGGCTCGCGCTCCGCAAACAACGCCGGAAGCTCAGGTCACCCGGGGAGCTCCCAGATGAACACGAGGTTGATCCCCTTGCTCGCTGCGGTTGCTTGGAACGAATGCAGCGCCCAGCCGTTCTTGGTGCCTTGGTCTAGGTGCGGCTGGATCGCCTTCTCGACCTTGTCCTCTGCGTCGGCGAAGAAGCCGGCCTTGATGTTTCGGTTGACGATCTTGTATTCAGGCATAGATCCCCCCAGTGATTCGAGTGCGCGGAGAGCAACGTACTTGGCTTCATTACAAGGACGAGCGAAGCGCCGCTAGGTCGCTGTCCCGTCCAAGATGTTCGATCTGATGGTCAACGGTGGACGGTTTCATTTCGACGCTGCGTTGGCTGCCACGTGGGACGCGCTCGACCCAATGTCGAGAGGGCTCATGCAGGCCGAGGTCCACCGACTCGTCGTCAACAGCGTCCGCATCACCCATGCAGAGAGGAACCTGATTCGAAAGGCGCTGGCCGATGCACTGCTCGACCTCAGTTGATCGGTCCCTCTTAGGACTCTGGAGCCGGATATCCGTTGACGACTGTCGTGGCTCCACCCGACTCTGAGGACGCCAAGTAGAAGCGCAACACACCGCCGCGGAGACAGCCGAGACCCGTCTGAGCTGAGGCGTATTGCGATGAACGACTCGTGACCTCTAGTCCTCGAGATGAACGCTCGAATCGGTATCGAGTGCCCCAGGATGTCGGCGCGCTCGAAGCCGAGTCGCCGTCCGGCTGGAGTTCGATCTCCTTGCTTTCGATGATCCAGGCTCCGACCGGAACATCGGTGGGCAGGAGTCCGTCGCTGTGGATCCGGCGCAGTTCGTCGGCACGATGGCGGACGTTCGTGAGTGTCGTCTCCTCATCCTCAAGCGCGGCGGCAAGGTGCGCTTCCACTTGTGCGACTCGCGGATCCACCACCTCGGCTTCCCGCCCCTTGGCGAGCCAGTCCCTCGCCTCATCAACGCATCCAGCGGACAGCAACTTGGACGCCAGATTGGAGGCGGGCAGAGATTCACCGCGCTCTGCGGCGGCTCGATAGTTCCTAGCGGCAGCCAACTCCATGCCGAGACGTTCCAACACAACGCCGAGATTGTTCTGTGCAGACCCGTGCGAGATATCACTGCTGACGACCACCTCGTAGTGGAGTAGTGCCAGCTCGGGAACTCCAGCGTCCGAGTAACGGTAGGCAGCGGCAAATCTGAGGTCGTCGTCCGCAGGGTTGAGGTGGAGGGATGACTCCCAGTTCGTGAAGGCGGCCGACTGATCTCCTCCATCCCACAGCGCCCACCCGAGCGCCTTGTGGGCTTCCGCCTTCTCCTTCGGAAGCGTCGCTACAACTACGGCTCGCTCCGCCAGAGCCTGGGCCATCGTGAAGTTGCGAGCCCGACGAGCAATCCGTGCGGCCTCCGCCAACAGGTGTACGGACTTCTCCACAGTCCCTGCGGCGAGCTCGAGGATGTCGATGGCGCGAGCGAACTCCTTCAAGCCTTCAAGGCTCGCTGCGAGAGCGAGCGGCGGGTACGGGTGACTGGGATGAGCCTTCACCAACTCCTCAAGCTCTGGTAGGGCGGTTGAGTCGCCCGCCCACCCTCGCACGCGCAGGGCGAACGCTTGGCGCTCGATCCGTTCGGAGTCGTCTTTGGCCGTACCGATGTACTGGTCAGAGAGTCGACGGCTCTCGGCGACATCGCGCTCGCGCACCGCCGTGGTCAACGCATCCCACATCGGAGCGTCAGGGTCGTCCTCTCCATTTGGCTCGGCGTCGTCCGCTGTCTCGTCAGGAGGTTCGGCCACGGCGCTCTCGGAGCGATGGTTCCCGAGCTCACCCGCACTCACGGGTAGCTCTTCGTCGTCGTCTCCGGCACGCGCTGCGAGTGCGGCTTCCAATGCCTTGACCCGATCGTCTGCCTTCCGCCAACTGAGGGCAAGAGCAACGATGGCGAGAGTCGCGAGCACGGCGAGCAAGATCAGCGAGGGGACGAGACCTGCCAGGGCGAAGGTTCCGACGACGCCGATCAATCCGAGCGTCGGCACGATCCAGCGGTTCTCGGCCAGCAGTCGGCCGGTTCGTGTGAGTTGACCGGAGCCCTTCTCCGCCATCCCGTCAGAGTAGGTCCGCCGTCTGACAGGACCGGGAGTTTGGTGCGAGCGATATCGAAAGGCCCCCGACACCTTCCGGAAGGCACCGGCTGGATGGCCGGGGGCTGGTGCGGCCGTAGAGGCAGGACGATTCTGCCCTCGGCCTGAAACTGTCACTACGCGTTGAGATAGTGCTTGCCATGGCGCGAAGAACCCGAAAGTCCCGGAAGTCGTCATCCTGCGCGGGCAAGCGTCCGTTCACGGAAGACGAAGCGAAGCGCCAGGCGCGCTGGTGGAAGGACAAGCGCGCAGCGAGGATGAGCGCCTACCGATGTCGCTGGTGTCGCCTACCGACGGGCGCCGCAGCGTGGCATATCGGCAACTCAAGGCCGTCGCGCCGGCGCTGACGACCACGGCCATCGTCCAAGTGGACCGCTCGTTCGAAGCGCCGAACCGCGGGCCTCAGACGGACTTCGGCGGAGCGGTCTCGGCGGACGATATGAAGCGTTCACCACGAGACCGGATGCGAACCTGTGTTAAATGGGTAGATGATCCGCCCCGCCTCTGATCTGGGCTCCTGATGACCTTCTCAGCCACGGTTGTGAGAGTCCTCCTCGCCTCACCGGGAGACACGAGCGCTGACCGAGTGAAGGCCCGCGAGGTCATCGCGATGTGGAACGCCGAGCATGCCGAGCGTCTCGAGCTTGTCTTGGTCCCGGTGGGCTGGGAGACCGACGCAGTTCCAGAGTGGGGTTCTCATCCTCAAGAGGCGCTAAACCGCCAGCTCGTCGATGGATGTGATCTCATCGTGGGCGTGTTCTGGGCGCGGCTCGGCAGCGCGACCCCTTCGGCTCCCTCAGGCACAGCCGAGGAGATCAAGAGATGCGCGGATTCCGGGAAGCCGGTTCTGTTGTATTTCTGCCGTCGGGATGTCGCGCTTGACCAGGTCGATCCCGACCAACTCATAGCGTTGCGTGCCTTCGAGGCTGACATCCGAGAGCAGGTCCTGTTCGACAGCTACGGCGATGACGCCGAGTTCTCCGCCAAGTTGCGCCGTGGACTGACGAAGGTCGTGAACGATCAATTCTTGATGGGGGATCGCGATGACCTCGCCGAGGAGCCCGAGGCCTCCGCGACGGCCCGCCCCGCACGTGGCACGCGATTGACCTCACCCCCGGTTCCCAAGCAGCAGCCCAGACTGGCTGCGCGGCTCGAAAGCCACGGTCGGAGCCGTCGTCTGGTGCTCTCGAACTCGGGAACGGTCGAGATGACCGGAGTTGACGTTGAGGTGCCGGCCGAGGCATCAAGCTTCCATCTCGTCACCAACGAACTGCCGATCGACATCTTGAGGCCAGGTGAGCGCGTCGCGCTGCTGGCGAGCCTCGTGATGGGCGGTGGAGTCTCGATCTTCGACGTGACCGTCAGCGGCTCGACGCCCGATGGTGAACGAGCCTCCTTCCCGAGCAAGATCAGCATCTAGGGGATCTGCATGGAGTTCTCAGTCGAGGTGCCATTGGACGCAGACGGCTTCGTCCGTCGCGAGTGTCCGAACTGCGAGCGGGAGTTTAAGTGGTTCGATGGAGCCACGGAGGAGTCGCCTCCGGACTGGGAGGACCCGGATAGCTACTTCTGCCCGTACTGCGGCCAGCAGGCTGGCGGCGACGAGTGGTGGACGCAAGCGCAGTTGAACTACGCCGAGCAGGTCGCCCTGATCTACGCCGGGCAAGCCGTGACGGATGAACTGACGGGTATGGCACGCACCATCAATCGGCAAGGAGGGCTGATCAGGTTGGAGGTCTCTGGCGAGAGCGAGTCGCCGCTGCCGCCGCCCTTACAGGAGCCGAACGACATGGTTGCAGTGGCGGCGCCCTGCCATCTGTTCGAGCCAATCAAGGTGATCGATGACTTGGTTGAACCTCTGCACTGCCTGATCTGCGGCAACCCATTCGAGGTGTAGAGACGATGTGTAGTCGACGGGTCTGTCGCCAACGGACATCGACGGGGGAAGTCGGAACGGAGACCGGGCGAGCGCCCTTCGCTTTGCCTCTCGGACGTCACACCTAACGTGCATCATGGGGACACAGCAACACGAACGGAGACCGGGACGAACTGAGCGCCGGCCCGTGGCGGAGAACCGGCGCACTTCGCGAGTTGCACCCCAGCCGTGGCGTTACTCTGGCTAACGGCTCGCCGATCGCCCCGAGATCGTGTGTCAACGGCCAGTAGGAATCGCGCGTAGGCGGCCAGCGGAACTGCGCGCTGGTGGCCACGTGAACCGCGCGGTGGTGGCCAATAGAACCGCGCGGTCCACGACGGTCAGGCCAGTGGCGTCACCCCCTTGCCGGCGGTGGCTTGGGTGAGGCGGATGCTGTCGCCGGCGGTGAGGACGACGTGGGCGTGGTGCATGAGCCGGTCGACGGTGGCGTTGGCGATGGTCTTGGGCATGAGTTCGTCGAACCCGGCCGGATGCAGGTTCGATGACAGGGCGATGGCGCGTTTCTCATACGCGGCGTCGACGACGCGGTAGAGGGCTTCGGCGGTCTCGGTCGTCACGGGCAGCAGGCCGATGTCGTCGATGACGATGACGTCGGCTCGCATGATCTTGCGGATCGCTTTCGCGGTGGTGTCGTCGGCGCCGTGGCGGCGGACGAGGACGCCGAGGTCTTCGAGGGAGAACCACGACACCTTGTGCCCGTTGTCGACGCAGGCTTGGCCGAGCACTTCGAGGAAGTGGGTCTTGCCCGTCCCGGATGGTCCGCACACGACGAGGTTCTCGGCCCGGTCGACCCACTCGAGCGTGCGCAGCGCCCGCTGGGTCGGCTCGGGGATCGACGACACCGTCTCGTCCCACACATCGAAGGTCTTGCCGGTCGGGAACCCGGCCGCCTTGCGACGGGCCCGAACCGATGATGCTTGCCGTCCGGAGAGTTCCTCGGCGAGCAGGGCGCGCATCGCTTCGGCGGGTTCCCAACGTTGCGCCTTCGCGGTCGCCAACAGCTCGGGGGCGGCCGCTCGCATGTGGGGCAGCCGCAACGTGCGGAGGAGGTCGACGACTTCGTCGATCGGTGCCGCGGTCATGACTGGCCGCCGAGTTGGTGCCAGGCGGCGGTGCCGGTCTGCATCGAATGCACATCATCAGCCCGCCGATGTCGCCCGGGCGGGTTGGCTTCGAGGATCGAGGCCAGGTCGCCGTCAGCGAACCGGGCGAACATCGCGGCGTGTCCGAGCGCCCAGTCGACCCGGTCGGTGCCGTGGAGTCGGGCCAAGGTGACGGCTTCGGCCATCTTCACCTTCACCCGGCTCGTGCCCGCGGCGGCGGCTTCGACCAGCCACGTGCGGGCCCCGTCACCCAGTGCGAGGAACTCGGACTCGGCTGCGCTGGTCGCCCGCGGAGTGCGGGCCAACGCCCCGTCCGGGCGGGGCGGATAGTGGTTGTCGTCGATCACCGGTGTGCCCGGCGTCGAACGGCGATGCCGAGCGACCTCGACCGAACCGACAGATGAGACGTGGACGGCGACGACCTCGTCGCCGTCGACGCGGACCCACACGACATCGTCGACCAGCGTGTGTGGGACCGAGTAGGTGACCCCGCCGTAGCTGATCGTCGACGACCACGACACCTTGCGCGTCTCCCCGAACACCGCGGTGAACGCCGCATCTGGTAGCCGATGCAGACGGGCCGCCTCTTCGGCGAGCATCTCGTCCGGGACCCGACGGGTGACCCGATGCTCGCGGCCGTTGACCTTGGCCATGAACACGTCGCACGCCTCGACCAACTCGCCCCAGGTGGCGTAGCCGTCGCGCAGATTCGTGTCCGTCGGAACCAGATCATCCTTCGCCACGCGGACTGTTGCTTCGGAGCCGCCCTTGGACTCCGGGTCGGCAGGCACACACGTCGCGATCACCACGCCGTAGTGGCGGCCCGCCGCGACAACCGTCGGGTGCCGGACCGCGATCCCTGCGACATGGTCGATGGTCACGGTGCGCTCGTTGTCGGTCAGCCAATAGGTCGGCGCGCCACCCCACATCCGCATCGACGAATCGAGACACGCGATCACCGTCGGCAACGTGCGATCCCACGTCGGGATCACCACCCGATGACGACACCACGCCAACCACGCGCAGAACAGATTCACGGTCCGACCGCCGATCACCGGGCCCTGGCCCCAGTCCCACTGCGCCCACATGCCCGGCTCCACGATCCAGGGCCGATACACCCGCCGGCGACCGGCACGCCACGACAACTTCGCCCCGGCAACCGCCCGGCGGACCGTGCGATCCGAGCCCACGTAGCCGAGAGCCTCGAGCTTCTCGAAACACTTATCAGCACGGATCTTCCCGTTCGAGCGATCGACCCACTCCTCGATCTTCGGCAAGAACTCGTCCAGCAGTCGTTCTCGATGCAGCGGTTCGCCCAGGTCGCCGAGCTCACCCCGATCGCGTTTCGCGACCCAGTCGGCGACCGTGTTCGGCGAACACCCCGCCAACTCGCCCGCAGCTCGGAACGAGCCCGTCAGATCGAACGCTTCCAAAATCTCTGTCACTTGCTTGCCATCCTTCACATCAGTTCCTCCCGGTCGGGGGTCATCGGTTTCAGCACCGACAACTCGACCGGGAGGGACACCCGCCCGCGGTGGACCCCGAGGCAGGCAACGAACACGACCGCGCGCTTCTGATGGCCACCAGCGCGCGATTCCAATGGCCATCACCGCGCGGTTTCGTGTCCGCCTACGCGCAGAATCTCATGGCCGCCGACAATCGTGCCCACCACGAACGAGTGGCAGGTGCGACATGGCACGACGATCCCCGCGGACGGCGGGTTCGATCCGCAAGTTGGCTTCCGGCCGGTACCAGGCGCGCTGGTGGGACGAGGCGCAGCGCAAACGCGTGGCGGCGCCGAAGACGTTCACCTGGAAGGCGGACGCCTCGCTGTGGTTGGCGCAGAAGGAGGCCGGTCTGCTCGACGAGGCCGAGGTCGAGGAGGAACCGACGCCGGTCGTCCCGACGCTGGGGTCCTACGCCGAGGACTGGATGGCCACCCGGACCCTGCGTCCCGGCACGCAGGCCCTCTACCGTTCGCAGCTGCGCCGGCATCTGCTCCCGACGTTCGGCGAGGTCGAGCTCGACGCGATCTTGCCGGTCGAGGTGCGGCGTTGGTACGCCGGCCGGATCGAGACCGGGCTGTCGACCGTCACGGTCGCCAAGCAGTACCGGCTGCTGCGGGCGATCCTGTCGACCGCGGTCGACGACGGGCTGATCACGACCAACCCGTGCCAGATCCGCGGTGGCGGGGTCGAGCGATCGCCGGAGCGGACGATCCCGACCATCGCCGACGTCACTGCGCTCGCCGACGGCCTCCCGGCCGACCTCCGAGCGGTGCCGTGGATCGCGGCGCTGGCCGGACTGCGGAAGGGCGAGATCCTCGCCCTCGCCCGCCGACACATCGACATCGAGGGCGCACGGATCTCGGTCACCCGGTCGCTGCAGGAGATCACCGGCGTGGGCGCGGTGCTGTCGCCGACCAAGTCGACGTCGGGTGTCCGGGTCGTCGCCATCCCGCAGCGGCTGGTCGACATCCTCGAGGTGCACCTCGCCGACCACGTGAAGCCCGACCCCGACTCCCTCCTGTTCAGCAACACCTATGGCCGCGAGATCCGGGCCTCGCTGTGGACTCCAGCGTGGGACAGCGCCCGAGAGGCGGCCGGCGTCGACGTCCGGCTCCACGATCTCCGCCACCTCGCCGGCACGCTCACCGCCCAGGCCGGCGCGACGCTGCGCGAGATCATGGACCGGCTCGGCCACTCGAGCCCGCAGGCGGCGATGCGGTACCAGCACGTCGCCCTCGAACGGAACGAGCGCATCGCCCGGGCGATCGACGACCTGCTCGACGCCGAGGAAGACAACGATGAGGCGCACGGATCGTGAGCTCGGCTCCAGATCCGATGCCCGCCGATTGTCCGGGAGTGCGCGTGAGACGCCGCAACAGTCGTTTCACGAGGGCACGTTGTGGGCACGCCGGCCGATTTCGTGCCCTCGTCGGCGGGGCCTCAGATCGGCGGAGCGCCCGCCAAGCCCATGAGCACTGGGCTGGAAAAGAGAGCGGGTGACGGGAATCGAACCCGCGTTGTGAGCTTGGGAAGCTCATGTTCTGCCATTGAACTACACCCGCGAAGGGGCGCCGACTGTAGCGCCGGAGCGAACGCGGGTCAGGTCCGCGGCGCCACGACGGTCAGGATCACGGACAATCTGCGCGGTTGCTGGCACACTCATGGACGTGAACGGGAGCTTCTCATCATGAGTCGCGCATCGGGTGGTACCGAGCGTCGGGCGGAACACCACCTCGAGGTCGAGATCGACCTCGCCGCCGACGCGGCGGCCAGGGCCGGTGTCGAGGACCTCGTCCGTGGCGACGACAGCCGTCGCCTCGAGGGCGCCAACCGGCTCCGCCATGCCGCCGACACGCTGGTGACCGAGCTCGTGCTCGCCGCTCGCGACAACGGTTCGACGTGGGCCGAGATCGGCGAGATCCTCGGGGTGTCGACGCAGGCCGCGCACCAGAAGTACCGCTACGCCGGCACCGACGACGAGTAGCGGCGCCGCGGGCGCCTACATTGGCCGTCCGTGATTCTGAGCGACCGGACGATCCGAGAAGAACTGGCTGCGGGGCGCATCGTCGTCGACCCGCTCGACGACTCGTGCATCCAGCCGTCGTCCATCGACCTGACGCTCGACCCGCGCTTCCGCGTCTTCCTGAACCACACGCGCGGGCTCATCGACGTCAAGCAGAACCTCGATGACCTCACCGAGTTGGTCGAGGTCCCCGACGACACGCCGTTCATCCTCCATCCGGGCGAGTTCGTGCTCGGCGCCACGTTCGAACGCATCGCCGTCCCCGACGACCTCGTGGCCCGCCTCGAGGGCAAGTCGAGCCTCGGCCGCCTCGGCCTGTTGATCCACTCGACGGCGGGCTATGTCGACGCCGGTTTCGACGGCCAGATCACGCTCGAACTCTCCAACGTCGCCAGCCTGCCGATCACGTTGTACCCGAAGATGAAGATCGGCCAGGTCAGTTTCCTGCGCATGACGACCCCGGCCGAGAACCCCTACGGCTCGGGCAAGCTCGGCTCGAAGTACCACGGCCAGCAGGGCCCCACCCCCAGCCAGTACTGGAAGAATTTTCAGTAGTGAGACCAATGCGGAGCATTGGTCAACGAACCCGAAGGGTTCGCCAGTACTGGAAGAATTTCCAGTAGCCACCCGTTCCGGCCGCGACCGTGCAGGGCCGAACGGTCAGGACGGCGTCGGCGTCTCCGTGCTCGTCCGGTCGAGGAGTCGACGTCGGCGCACGGGCATGTCCTCGTGGGCGACGCTCAGTGCACCGTCGATCGCCGCGACGAGGTCGTCGGCATGGAAGGGCCGCTGCAGGTAGTCGTCGGCGCCCGACTGGAACGAGAACGTCCGGTTCGACGACGAACGGGCGACGACGATCACGCGGGTCCGGTTGATCCTCGGGTCCTCGTGGTTCCGGAACCAGTCGAGCAGCTGCAGGCTCGCCCCGATCCCGCCGCCCGACAGGTCGATCACCGCGGCGCGGGGGAGCTGTTCGGTGGCTCGGGCCGTGGCCGTCTCGACGGAGGATGCCACGACCGTTCGGTACCCGTGTGAACCCAGGACACGGGACAGCAGTTCGTTCGCGCCGGCGTCGTCACCAGCGATCAACACCATCGCCGGAGCGCGGCGTTCGATGCCGTTCCACTTGTCCTTCTTCCGTCTCGCCATGACGCCCCCTCGGGGTTCCAGGGAGAGGGTAGGCCTCAGTCGGTCATCGTGAGAGGAGCGTCCGACCCGGCTTCGCCGGCCTCGATCGCCTCGAGGACGTGCATGGCCAGGTCGGCGACCTTGACCTCGTCCTCTTCCTTGCCGGCGGCCTTCACGCCGTCGTCCATCATCACGTAGCAGAACGGACAAGCCGTCGCGACGCGTGATGCGCCGGTCTCGACCAGTTCGCGCGACCGCTCGTCGTTGACCTTGGTGCCGATGGACTCCTCCATCCACATGCGAGCGCCACCGGCGCCACAGCACATGCCCTGGGTGCCGTTGCGGGGCGCTTCGACGATCTCGACGCCACCCAGCGAACCGATCACCTTGCGGGGGCTCATGTAGATGTCGTTGTGGCGACCGAGGTAGCACGAGTCGTGGTAGACGATCCGCTCGTCGAGACGGGCCCGGCTCATGTCGAGCTTGCCCTCGTCGATGAGGTTCTCGAGCAGCTGCGTGTGGTGGATGACCTCGTAGTGGCCCTCGAGCTGCGGGTACTCGTTGCCCAGCGTGTTGAAGCAGTGCGGGCACTGGGTGATGATCTTCTTGACGCCCATGGTGTTGAGCGTCTCGATGTTCTGCATCGCCAGCATCTGGAAGATGTACTCGTTGCCCGAACGCCGGGCCGAGTCGCCGGTGCACATCTCGTTGGGGCCGAGGATGGCGAAGTCGAGGCCGGCCCGCTTCATCAGCTTGACCATGGCCTCGGAGACCTTCTGGTTCTTGTCGTCGAAGCTGCCGGCGCAACCGACCCAGTAGAGGTACTCGTGGTCGAACGTGTCGCCCGGGTCGACGATGTCGAGGCCGGGGAGCTTCTCGGCCCAGTCACCGCGGGTCTGGTTGGAGATGCCCCACGGGTTGTAGTTGTTCTCCATGCCCATGTAGGCGTTGCCGAGCTCGGTCGGGAAGTTCGACTCCATGAGCGACAGGTAGCGGCGCATGTCGAGGATCTTGTCGAGGATCTCGATGTTGACCGGGCAGATCTCGTCGCACGCCTTGCAGCTGGTGCAGGCCCACACCTCTTCGGGCGTGATGCGGTCGAAGAAGTTGTTTGCCGGGATCGTGATGTCGGGGACGGTGCCGATGGGCGGGGACACCTGCGGGGTGCCGGTGGCCGCCATGACCTCGCCCGACTTGAGCACGATCTCGCGGGGATCGAGCGGCTTGCCGGTGGCGTTGGCCGGGCAGACCGACGTGCAGCGGCCGCACATCGTGCAGGAGTCGAGGTCGAGGAGCTGCTTCCAGGTGAAGTCCTCGACGGTCGAGGCGCCGAAGCTCTCGAGCTCGCTCTCCATGAGGTTGGGCATCGCCTTCATGGCGCCCTTCGGGCGGTCGCGATCCTTGTAGTACATGTTCAGCGGGCTCGTGAACATGTGGCGCAGCATGGTGATGGGCAGCATCACGAGGAAGGCGAGGAACGCCACCACGTGGGCGATCCACCAGGCCTGGTGCCAGCCGTGGACGGTGGCGAGGTCGGTGACGAGGCCGCCGAGCGGGTAGCCGACGAAGCTCCACTTCTCGTAGTCGGGCTGGCCCTCGATACCGATGCGGAACATCTCGGCACCGAAGCCGGTGACGCCGATGGCGGCGAGGACGAACAGGGCAGCGCCGTGCTCGGCCTTGGTCTTGACCCGGATGCGGTATGGCTTCTGGATGTAGCGGCGGCCGATGGCCCAGAACACGCCGATGAGGAAGAGGACGCCGGCAGCGTCGCCGACGAACGTGTACGCCTTGTAGATGTCGCCGTGGAGGAACTTGGCCGACTCGGGCAACTGGTGGTTGATCTCGAGGACCGTCGTGACCGCCAGCAGGATCAGGAACGGGAAGTACATGAGGCTGTGCATGACGCCGGCGGCCGGGTCGCGCAACAGGGTCTGCATGTAGACGCCCGCCCGGAAGTCCTTCATCCGCTGGGCGAAGTTCTTCTTGGTGGTCTTGCGGGCCTCGGGACCGCCCCGCTCCCAGTTCTTCATGCGCTGGCTGAACAGCACCGCCCCGTACATGATGATGATGGGCAGCACGGTGTAGAACGCGAGCTTCATCGCCGACGGAATGTTCTCGAACACCTCACGTGTGGTGTCGGAGTCGTCGTGGAACTGGAAGACCGTGGCGGCGATGCCGGAGATGACCGTGACGCTGGCGACCAAGCCACCGAGCCCGAGGGCCAGTTGGTGGGGCTTGAGCTTGCGGGACGAGGTCTCGGGCGTGGGGTCAGCAGACGTATCCATGGCGGTCCGCAGGGTACTTCCGCTCCGAGACCGATGGGAAAGCCCGGTCGGTCGTCACACCTCGTCTCGTTCGGCGACATGGAGGCCGGCGACGCGCGCGAGGCGGATCGCCAACGATGTCGCCTGGGTCGGGCTGACGATGGCGCCGGCGAGCTCACGCAGGTCGGCGACCTCGGAAACGTCGGCCCCGGTGATGTCGACCCGTTCGAGGCGGGCGTTGCCGAGCCTGAGTTCGGACAGGCGGACACCGTCGAAGGTGACGTCGGTGAGTCGGGCGCCGCTGGCGTCGACGTCGTCGAACGTCCCGCCGGTGACCACGGCCCGTTCGACGGTGGCGGATCGCAGCGAGACGAGCGACAACGAACAGTCCCGGAACTCGACGTCGCGCAGACGGGCGTCGCCGAAGTCGGCCCCGGTCAGTCGACACCGGTCGAACGTGACCCGCGTGAGGCCTTCGAAACGTCGGGCGCTCAGGTCGATGTCGGTGAACACCGCGTCCTGCGCGTCCAGCGAGGCATCGCCGGCGTCGACCGTGCACGAGACGATCCGGCTACGGAGCAGGGTGAGGGTGCGCGCCTCGGGGTACGAGAGTTCGACCCCGTCGAGGGCCACTCCGTCGACGTCGGGGAACTGCGGATCGACGCCCCCGACCACCCGGGCCGGTGCGTTCGGGAGA
>JAPKDO010000369.1 GCA_028822535.1 Acidimicrobiales bacterium | reverse complement strand
CCAATGCGCTCCGAGGTACGCACGAGAGAACCCGACGAGCGCTCCGATGCCGATGGCGCCAGCCCAGACCGCGACCTGACGTCGCCACGGCTGCCGCGTTGCCACGATCAGCGCGAATGCACCCCAGACCGCGACGGCAACCGTGGTGTGACCGGATGGGAAGGCGAAGCCATCGAACGCGGCGCCAGAGGTCGTCGGTCGTGTCCGCCCGACGAGATGCTTGATCACCTGGGAGAGCGCGAGGGCGCCCCAGAACGACACAGCCATGAGCACCGGAGCGCGCCGGCGCCAGCGACGCCAACCGACGATGCCGACGAGCACAGCGACGACCACCGCTCCTGTTCCGCCGCCGAGCGTCGACACGGTGCGCATCACGCTGGTCAGTCCTGCGGTTCTGTGGGCATCGAACCACGAGGCCACCGGTTGATCGGCACGGGCGATCCCCTCCGCACCGACCACGGCATCGAAGGTCTCGGCGAGTGCCCATCCCGCGACCCCGACCACCAGAAAGGCCGCGGCCATCACGGCGACGAACGCCCGGTTCGGTTGCAGGCGGGTCACGATCGGTGCCGCGACCCGAACCAGTTGCTGCGCGCCACGCGATGATCGGACTCGTTCTCCGACTCGGATCGTGGCGCTTCGATGCTCGGCGATCCAGCGCGCAACCGCCCACAGACCTGCGGCCGACAAGGCCACGGCGAGAAGGAGGAGACTCGCCCTACCGAACCATCGCTCGACTCGCTTGAAGCTGCTGCCCGCGAAGTAGCCGGCGCTGACCACTGTTGGCGCCCACACCAACGCACCCAACACGTTCCACACGAGGAACCGCGGGTACGGCATGCGGGTCATGCCGGCGACACCGGGCACGAGCGCTCGGAGCAATCCGACCCAGCGTCCGAGGAGAACCGCGGGTCCGCCGCGTCGCTCGATGAAGCCCTCGGCCTTCGTCCATCGGTCCTCACCGACCCATCGGCCCACCCTGGTCACCCGGACTCGAGGCCCGAAATGGCGGCCGAGTTCGTAGCCGATCGAGTCACCGACGATGGCAGCAACCGTCGCTGCGACGATCAGGATCGGGAGGCTCACCCGTCCTTGCGACGCGGCGAAGCCGCCGACCAGCAGCGCGGCCTCACCGGGGACCACCAGGCCGACGAGGGCCGCCGATTCGGCCGCGGCAAGGAGCGCCACCACGACGTAGAGCCACGGTGAAGCCAGCCCAACAAGGGAGTCGATCAGCGTGCCCATCTCGAACCATCCTCCCCCATCGACGATGACGGCGCCTCCGCCGGCGGGAGCGGAGGCGCCGTCTGTGGGCCGGCCCCACGTGAAGGCGAAGCTACGGAACGGTTCCTGAAGAGACGCTGAACGCAGGTCTTGGCCGTACCGTCACCTGTGTGCATAGGTCGTGTCGAGCCGTCTCATCCTCTGAAGACGTCAGCGTCATGGCGATCACCGAGACGAGCAGCGAGATGCGCATGTACGGCATGAATCCTGAGAGCGTGACGTCGGCGGCGGCCACCTCGAGGACGATGACGCCGAGCGTCGTTCGCCACGGCATCCGACCGGGATGATGGTCAAGTTCCCACACGAGAGCCGTCAACGCGAATGCCGCCGTGTAGTAGTGGTGTGTTGCCGGATCGATGCTGAGGCGCGCGCAGATGCCTGCGGCCAGCGCCGCAGGCCACGACCCCCGTCGCCAGACGACCAGCCCGGTGACGACGAGCCCCAGCACCAACTGAGCGGCTCGGAGCCAGCTCGGCGTGGACGCGTCGAGGAATCCGAGTGCCACGAGGCCCGAGTTCGGGTCGACGCCGATCGTGAACCCGCGCAGCGCGTCGAGGGTTCCTGGCGCTCCGAGCAGGAATGGAAGCCACGTTGCACCGCTGACGGCGGCGACGACGAACGGGCGGACCGCCCGAAGGCGACCAGGGCCAAGCGCGGCCAGCGGGGCAAAGATCACGGCCCACGGCTTGGCCCCGGCGGCGACGACCAGGCACGCCGTCGCCCACCCCGAACGTCGGCGATCGAGGAGTGATCCGGCCGCGACAAGCGCCACCAGCGCGTTCACGTCGTCGATGTGCGTGCTGTAGGCCGACAACCGAAGCCACACCAAGAGGAACGGCAGGCCGACGATCACCACGAGGCGTGTCAGATTCTTCGTCTCGAGCTCCGGGTGACGGCGACGGACTGCATCGACCGCCAGCGCGAGCGCGCCGACGCCCGCCAACGATCCAGTCACCATCACGGCCCACACCTCGATCGGACCGGGAAGTGCGCGGAACAGGGTCGCGATCACGACCGACAGCGGTCCGAACTGAAACTCTGGATGAGCCCGGTACAGATCGAGACCACCGCCCCGCAGCAGGTCAGCCGCCTCGGCGAAGAAGTGCCACGACCGAGCGTGCTCGGCACCGAGCAGAACGGTCGCGCCCAAGATCGCCAGCGTGGCCAGGACGATCCACGCGCATCGCACCCTCCGATCGCGTGACACCTGCCTCACGTCGAGACGGTTGCCACGGCCAACGCGGACGCGAGGTCCTCCAGACCGAACGGCTTGGTCAGAACGACCTGAGCCCCTGCCGCAGTCAGCCGCTCGTGATACTCGGGCTCAGCCCGGCCGGTGCAGACGATCACCGGGATGGATGCCGCTTCCACGATGTCGAGCCCCGTTCCATCGGGCAGGTCGAAGTCGGTGATGACGACGGAGAATCCACCGATTGCGAGTGCATCGAGAGCCGGTTCCACCCGTTCGATCCAGACCGATTCGAAGCCCCGGACCTCCAGGTACTTCTGCAGCGCGGGACCGAGGCTGCGGTCATCCTCGACCAACAAGACCTTCGAGCCGGAGCTCTGAACCGGGGTCGAGGGCGCTGGCTTGTGAGCGCCAGACACAGGCAGCTGCATCTCGACCGCATGGTCCGTAGGCACCGATGAAACGGACTCGGGACCGCCGTCTTCGGGTTTCCGACCCCGGCGGATGCGGCGAACGATGAACCAGCCGGCACAGCCCACGACTGCCAGGTACACGAGGCGGTTCGCCCACTCGGCGACGATGGCCGTCGACCCGTACGCGTCGCCGAGCCAGAAGCCGACGCCGATCAGGAGCGCGTTCCACGCCGCGGAACCGACAAGGGTCCGAACGACGAAGCTGCCCAGCGGCATGTGCCTGGCACCGGCCGGAACCGACACGAGGCTCCGAACACCAGGGACCATGCGGCCCCACAGAACCGCCCGCTTCCCGTGCCGGTCGAACACGCTCCACGCCTTGTCTGCGTCGTCGGCGGACATCAGCGGCATCCGGTCGATGACCGCCGTGACTCGCCCGTCGCCGACCAGACGGCCCGCCCCGTACAGAACGAGCGCACCCACGACGCTGCCCACCGTGGCCCACACGATTGCGGCAACGACACCGAACTCTCCCTGGGAGGCAAGAAACCCCGCGGCAGGCAACACCGCCTCACTGGGAATCGGCGGGAACAGGTTCTCGATGAGGATGACCA
>JAPKDO010000047.1 GCA_028822535.1 Acidimicrobiales bacterium | reverse complement strand
AACTGCTGTCGATCGTGTCGACCCACACGGACGCGGCGGTCATCTTGACCTCTGCGCCGTCGATCGACGACGTCCCGGAGGCCTACCTCGAGGGTCTCGCCGCCCTCGCGCCAAAGGCGAGGCTGGTCGCACTGGTCGCACCCGGCACCTCGGGGACGCCGGCGCCTGGCGTGCTGGGCGTCGACACCGACGCCGAACTCGGCCTCGGGACCCCGTGGTCGATCGTCGTGGTCGCCCCCACGATGGCCGCGGCGATCCTCTCGCAGCCCTTCGCCGGCGATGCGACGGGGCCCGTCGAGTTCAAGATCGTGCACCATCGACCGACGGTCGCACACGCTGCACGCGTCCTGCTGTCGCACATCCCGACGACGGAGACGCAGGCCACCACGCCCGACGCCGTCAGCCGTTGAGCACGCCCGAGATGGGCCGCAAGGCCTCGAACGCCGCCTCGAACTGGGGTTGGTGTCGGGCGTAGATCGCGTGGGCTGCGGGGTCGGGGTCGACGGCATCCCCGCTGCTGGCCAATGAGGAGAGCGTCGCCCGGTCGAGCGTCCCGTGGCGGTGGAGTGCGAGCAGCGCCGTGGCCCTCGCGATCGCGACCTCGGGTGCGTCCGGGACCCGCACTGGACGGTCCATGACGTCGGCCACGATCTGGACGGCGCCGGCGGAGCGGGCCGCACCCCCCACGAACACGAGTTCATCGATCCGGTTGCCGGTCAGCGCTTCGGCGTGGGGCAACAGCCAGGCGAGGTTGTGGGCAACGCCCTCGCACGTCGCTCGCACCATCTCGTTGCGTCCGACGTCGAGGCTCATGTTCACGAACCCGCCGCGCATGTTGGCGTCGGCCGCCGGCGCGAGCGACCCGCGGAGCCACGGCAGGAACAACAGGCCACCGCTGCCGACGGGGGTCGCCGCCAAGACCTCGTCGAGCGTGTCGAATCCGCCGGTGTCGACGACGTTGTCGAGGATGTGTTCGACCGATCGACCACCCAGCCCGTTCTCGGCGAAGAGGAGGTAGGTGTCGTCGAAAGGTCCGGGGCAGGACAGGACCTCGTGGTCCAGATCGACCTCCTTGGACGCGATCGAGTCGACGAGGACCGAGGTCGTGCCGATCGACAGCCCGCCGCGGCCGGGAGCGCCCACGTCGGTGGCGATCGACACGGCGTGGGTGTCGTTGATGCCGGCGTAGACGATCGCCGTCGGCGGGAGGCCGAGGGTCGCGGCCACGTCGGCCCGGAGCGGCCCGATCGGCTCGCCGAGGCCCGACAGCGGCGGAAGCCTCGTCTCGTCGACCCCCGCCCATCCCAGCAGCACGTCGTCATAGTCACGCTGGCCGAGCGACCGGTTGTCGACGAGTTGGCTCATGAACTGCGTCGCCTGGTTGGCCGTGATCCGGCCGGTGAGGCGAGCGTTCACGTAGTCCATGGGTTCGAGGTAGGCCGCGGTGCGGTCGTGGACGTCGGGACAGTCGTGCTGGAGGTGCAGGACATGACCGAGGCTGAGCCCGCCGCCGACAGGCGGGATGCCGTGCCGTTCGATGAAGCCGAAGAAGGCATCGTCGTCCTCGAGGATCGCGAAGCTGCGCTCCGTGCCCCGACGGTCCGACCACAGCCGCATGGCCGCGACCGGCCTGGCATCGGCGTCGACGGGGACGATCGACGAATACTGGCTGTCGACGCCGACCGCGACCACCGCTGCTGCGGCTCCGGGTGCGGACTCGACGCACGCTCGGACGGCGGCGACCACGCCCTCCCACTGTGCGTCGGCGTCGAGTTCGGCGATGTCGCCGACGACCTGCGCATCGAACGTGCGGCTCGCGAGTGCGTGGACGGCACCGTCGGCGCCGACCAGCGTCGCCTTCACGTTGGTCGTGCCGACGTCGATCCCCAGGGCGGTTGCGGTGTGCACGGCGGCAATCTGACCACATCCGGGGATACCGTCACGCCGTGGAACTGACCGCAGCCACCGCTCGTCACTACCTCGTCCACGTGTTCACGGGCATCGAGCACGTCCTCGCCCGCATGGACGACGAGACCGTGAACCGATGCCCCGAGGGCTGGGGCACCAACTCGGTCGCCGGACTGGTGGTCCACTGCTGCGAGCTGGCGCCATCGTGGTTCGAGATGCCCGGCCTCGGTCGGGAGAGCAACCGTGACCGGGACTCGGAGTTCACGACCGAAGCGACGGTCGACGAGCTGCGCGCCCGCGTCGCCGAGGCGGTCGCCCGGACCCACGCGCTCATCGCCGAGTTCGATCGCGGCCCGACGGCCACCGATCACGAGTTCCGGGCGTTCCTCCCGGGAGGCGACCGATCCGATGCCGCGCTGGTGCTCCACGTCTTCGAGGAGCTCTTCCAGCACCTCGGGCACATGGAGGTCACGGCCGACGCGCTGGGGCGCTGACCGATCAGAGCGGACGTGCCGGCCGTCCATGAGAACCGGCGACGGTGGCGGCGCCGTCAGGACAGCCTCGGACCGACGACGACGGTCTTCTGGTTC
Organism: Acidimicrobiales bacterium; assembly: GCA_028822535.1. GTDB lineage: Bacteria > Actinomycetota > Acidimicrobiia > Acidimicrobiales > Salinilacustritrichaceae > Salinilacustrithrix. Next base: position 14,843 of record JAPKDO010000047.1, on the reverse strand, counting down.
ACGAACTCCCGGATGCCGAGGTGGCTGAGCTCCCGGCCATAGCCGGAGTCCTTGACACCACCGAACGGGAGTCGCGGATCGGAGGCCACGAAGTCGTTGACGAAGCAGCAGCCGGCGTCGAGTTCGTACGCCGCGATCCGCTCGCCGCGATCGAGATCCCGGGTGAACACCGCCGCACCGAGTCCGAACCGGGTCTCGTTCGCGATACGGATCGCGTCCGCCTCGTCCTCGGCGCGCAGGACGGCAGCGACGGGGCCGAAGAGTTCCTCGGCGCCAGCGACCATGTCGGGCGTGATGCCGGTCAGGACGGTGGGCGGGTAGTAGGCGCCGGGTCCGGTCGGCTTCTGGCCGCCGAGCATCAGCGTCGCCCCCTCGCCGATCGACCGCTCGACCTGGTCGTGGAGGTCGTCGCGGAGCGATTCCTGGGCCATCGGACCGATCGTGGTCGACTCGTCGGTCGGGTCGCCGGCGACCGCCTGTTCCATCTCGGCGACCAACGCCTCCACGAAGCGGTCGTGGACCTCGTCCACCACCACGAACCGCTTGGCCGCGATGCAGCTCTGTCCCGAGTTCATCAGGCGACTCGTCGCGCAGGTCTCCGCCGCCGCCTCGATGTCGGCATCGGCGAGCACGACGTAGGGGTCGCTACCCCCGAGTTCGAGCACCGTCTTCTTGAGCAGCCGGCCGGCGGTCGCGGCCACGGCCGACCCGGCGGGGACGCTGCCGGTGAGCGTGGCCGCTCGGACGAGATCGTTCTCGAGCACGGCCTCGACCGCATCGGAGCCGATCTTCAACGTCCGGAACAGCCCGGACGGTGCGCCGGCTCGCGCGAACACGTCCTCGATGGCGAGGGCGCATCCGGTCACGTTGGACGCGTGCTTCAGGAGCGCACCGTTGCCGGCCATGAGCGCAGGCGCGGCGAACCGGAACACCTGCCAGAACGGGAAGTTCCACGGCATGACCGCGAGGACGAGACCGAGCGGTTCGTGGTGCAGGTAGCTCGTCGCGCGGTCGGCGTCGAGCGGCACGTCGGCGAGGAACTCCTCGGCGTGGTCGGCGTAGTGACGGCAGACCCACGCACACTTCTCGGCCTCGCCCCGGCCGTCGCTCACCGGCTTGCCCATCTCGGCGGTCATCAGTGCGGCGAGTTCGTCCGACCGATGCTCGAGTTGCTCCGCGGCGGCCCGGAGGATCTCGGCACGGTGGGCGAACGAGGTGCGCCGCCACTCCTGTTGCCGGTCGTGCGCCTCGTCGATCAACGCCCGGACCTGCGCGTCGGTGTGCGCGTCGTACTGCGCGATGGTCTCGCCGGTGGCCGGGTTCGTGCTCGTGAGCATGGCCGGATTCCTACCCGATCAGGACGGGGTTCAGAGGCAGTCGAACGAGCGGCGCAGCGTGACGACGACCGTCGTCGTCGACTGGTTCCCCGCGCCGTCCACCGCGGTGACCTCGACCGGGATCTCCTCGTCGCCGCCGGGGAACTCATGGGTCGTCGTCGTCGGATAGGGGCCGACAGTCGCTTCGTACGGCGCCTCGAGGTCGTCCACCTCCATCGGCCCCTCGGGACCCAGCCACCGGAACCGCACCGACGCGACGCCGGTCGAGCCGGGCCCGTCGTCGCGTGCGTCGGCCACGATCTGCGACGTGTGGTCGCGCTGCGGACAGATCCCGAAGTCGGCATCGGGCCAGATCTCGGTCGGGTCGGCCGTCGCCGACAACCGTGGCGGCACGGTGTCGGGAGGGATCGTTGTCGTGGAGGTGCTCGTGGTCGACGTTGTCGTGGAGGTGCTCGTGGTCGACGTGGTCGACGTGGTCGAGGTGGTCGACGTGGTCGTGGCCGGCACAGCGACCAGGAGCGGTTCGTCGTCGTCCGCGGTCACCACGCCGACCCCGACCCCCGCACCGAACGACGCGACCACCACGGTTGCCGCCACGGCCAGCGCGGCGCCGGAGAACGCGTTGCCCGCCGGCGTGGGGAACCCATCCCCTCGCCATCCGCCGGGCGGGTCGGTCGGGACCACGCCGGCGCCACGGGACGAGACGATCCGTTCTCGCAGTCCCGACGGCGCCGGCGCGAGCGGGATGGCGCCGAGCAACGCCGCCGGCGTGACATGGCGGCGTCGGACGTCGTCGCAGATCGGGCAGGCGTCGACGTGGCGTGCGACGCGCTTGCGGAGCTTGGGGGTCAGCGCACCGTCCCAGCCCGTCAGGAGCAGGCCCAGCTCGCCGCAGTCGCTCGATCCCCGGCGAGCGACGACCAGCGCGGTCATCGACCGTTCGAGTCGGTCGCGCACGCGCTGGGCGATCTTGCGAGCGTGGGTGGCACTCACGCCCAGCGCCTCCCCGAGCGCCGCGCCGTCGAGGTCGTGCCGCAGATGGAGCTCGAGCGCCGCCCGATCGCGCTCGTCGAGCCCGGCCGATGCGGCAGCGACCAGGGCCGCGACGTCCCGGTCGCCCACCGCGGCGTCGAGCGCAGCCCCGTCGGCCGTCGGGTCGAGGTCGTCGGTGGGCGTGGTTCGCTTCTGGTCGCGGAGCATGGCCAGGCAGCGCGATCGGGCGATCGCGTAGAGCCACGGCCGGAGCTTCGAGCGGTCGCGCAGCCCCGACGCCTTGCGGGCGGCGAGCAGGAAGGTGTCGTGGGTCGCATCGGCGGCATCGGCGTCGTTGCGGAGCATCCGGCGACAGAAGTCGTGGATCCGGTCGGCGTAGCGGTCGTAGACGGCGGCCAGGCCGTCGGCGTCGCCGGCGACGAGCCGATCCACGAGCGCGGTGTCGGATGCTCCGCGGTTCATCCGTCGATCTCGATCGTCTCGACATGCCAGACGTCCTCGGACCCGTCGGGGGCATCGCCCACCCAGCCGACCCAGAGATCGTGGGTGCCGGGAGGGGCGCTGCACTCGAGATCGAACCCCGACAGTTGGTCGTCGGGTCCGATCGGGACGTCGCTGCCGGTGCAGTGCGTGGTGTCGCTGTCCACGTCGCGGATCTGCACGATGATCTCCTCCGCCCACGTCGGCACGTCGGCATAGCCGTGGACCGAGACCGAGTCGCCTACGCCGTCGACCGAGACACGGTCGACGACGAGTCGGTGCTCGAACGGGCCGCGAGCGTCGTACCGATCGGACGGCGTGGGCAGGGGCACGGGCACGGGCATCGGATCGCTGTCGCGACGTTCACGCACGGCGAGGGCGATGCCACCCTCGACGGGTTCGGCGATGACCCCCAGGTCGTCGATGTGGGCCGGGTGGTAGAGCACGACCTCGAACCAGTCGTCTTCGTACACGTGCAGCCCCAGTGACAGCCGGGCCTCGTCCGCGAAGTCGACCAGGTCGTCGATCGGGCCGGTCGGGCGGTGGTCCGTTGCGAACCGCAACACCGTGACGCCCGACCCCGGGTCTCGGAAGACGTTGGCCGGGGGCGACTCGCCCTCGAAGCGGACCAGCACGCCCGAGCAGGACCCGAGGAACGGTTCGATGCCGAGCGCTGGCCCCGCACCGATGCCACTCGCCGGCACCGCCCGCTCGCCCTGGTGGGCCGGGAGGTCGCAGTCGACGGGGACCGGGTTCGGAGCCGGCTCTGGCATCGGCGGTGCGGTCGTGGGCGGCGGTGTCGGTGCCGTCGTCGGCGGCTGGGTCGTCGCCGGTGCCATCGTCGTGGTCGTCGCGTCGACGATCGTCGTCGGCGCCGCCGTCGTGGTGCTGGCGTCGCCGGCGCTCACTGCCGCGTCGGTGCTGGCGATGCCCTCGCCGACCATCACGCCGAAGAGCAGCGCGAGCGAGGCCATCACCGCCGTGGTCAATGTGAGCAGTGCGCGTCGTTGGTTGTGGGTCATCGGACCGTCTCCCTCGGGTCGAATCGTGCCGTGTGGGAGTGGGAGTCGCCAGCCCGATGCCGCGTGACAGAAACGTCGGGAAGAATTCCGGCTGGCTCGTCGGGTCAGCCGGGCAGACCCTGGTGCTTGTCCATCATGTCGCTCATGATCGAGCGGATGAAGTCGTCGGCTTCGTCGGTCATGCCGCCGGCGACGCCGCCGTAGACCGCCGCCGAACCGGGTGTCTCGTCCTTGTGCTCGACCGCGTAGGGCACGGCCTCGGCCAGGTCGGCGACGAATCGTTCGACCACCCCGTCCTGGGTCTGGGGCCGGGTGACGGCCATGTGGATGGCGTTGGGGTACTGCTGGCCGTTGAAGCGCCAGCCACGCAGCTTCATGAAGTCGTTGACGTGGTAGATGTCGAACTCGGTTCCGCTGCTGGCGTCGTTCGTGAAACTGAAGCAGAACGTCGGGTCGCCGATGATCTTCAACTCCGGGTGTGACTCGACGGCGGCGCGCATGGCGTCGGCGGTCGAGAAGATCTGGCGGGCGTAGTCGAGGTAACCCTCACGGCCGAGGCTGACCATCGACGCCCACGTGGCCGCGAGCAGACCGCCCGAGCGGGATCCGTCCATGCCCGGAGAGCAGTACTTGCCGCCAGTCCAGTCGGTGCGGAAGAAGTACTGGCTGTTGCGCACCACCTTGTCGCGGAACAGCAGGGTCGACGTGCCCTTCAGCCCGTAGCCGTACTTGTGGGTGTCGGCCGAGATGCTGGTGACGCCCGGCAGGCGGAAGTCGAACTGCGGGATCTGGTCGTAGCCCAGTTGCTCGCCGAAGGGGAGGATGAACCCGCCGAGGCAGCCGTCGACGTGGAGGCCGACGTCGAAGCGCTCGGCGACCTCGGACAGGGCGGGGATCGGGTCGATGGTGCCGTAGCCGTAGTTGCAGGCCGACCCGATGATGGCGATCGTGTTCTCGTCGATGCGCTCGGCCATCACCTCGGCGTTCACCGTCGTCGTCTCCGGGTCGACGGGCACGTTGCGGACCTCGATGCCGAAGAGATGGCAGCCCTTGTCGAACGCAGGGTGGCTGGTCTCGGGCTTGACCACGTTCGGGTTCGTGATGCCCTTCGTCTCCTTGGCGTGGTCGCGGTAGGCGAGCATCGCGTGCATGATCGAGCCCGACCCGCCGGAGGTCACCATGCCGGCGATCTCGTGACCGCGGTCAGCGGCCGCCGAGCCGTGCATCAGATCGAGCGCCATGGCGATGACCTCGCCCTCGAAACGGGTGGCCGAGGGGCACATGTCGCGCTGGAGGATGTTCATGTGCCCGAAGAGACCGAACACCTCGTTCATGAAGCCGTAGTGGTCGTGGTCGCCGCAGTACATCGACCCCGAGCACTGGCCGTCCTCCCACGCCGCATCCTCCGCCGACGCCAGTGCGCGGAGCTCGTCGAGGATCTCGTCGCGGCCACGACCCTTGTCGGGCAGCGTGCGGTTGACGGGGAAGCGATCGGCGTACGGGAAGAGGCTGCTCATGGGGCCGGACGGTACCGGTCACCGGGACACGCCGTCGGACCGTCGACATGGCCGCCCTGCTCGCGGTCTTCGGCGCCATCGCCTCGGCGCTCTGAACTCCCGGCCGCAGCGCGTCAGCGGGGTTTCGAGGCGAGCACGCCCTCCGCCTCCATGGCCGCGATCCGCTCGTCGTCGTAGTCGAGCAGGTCCCGCAACACCGCGTGGTTGTGCTGGCCGAGCGTCGGCGCCGGGCCGTCGGCGGCCGGGCGGTGGTCGTCGAACGCGAGTGGGAACCCCGGGATCGTGACCGGGCCGGCGACGGGGTCGACCACCTCACGGATCATCCCGCGCTCGACGAGGTGGGGCTGGTCGGCGAACTCGGCCGGGCTCAGCACCCGCGAGCAGGGCACGCGTTCGGCCTCGAGGGCGGTGATGATCTCGTCGTCGGTCGCGAACGTTGCCATCCAGGACTCGATGAGGTCGGTCAGTTCCTCTCGGTTGGCCAGGCGACCGTCGTTGGTCCGGAATCGCTCGTCCTCGCCGAGTTCGGGCCGGCCCAGCGCCCGCCACAACCCGGCGATCTGGCCTTGTGTGCAGAACACGACGATCCAGCCCTCGGGCGATCGGTAGCCGGCGCCCGGCGCCGACGGTTGGTAGTGGCGTCCGGCGCGCATGGGCACGTAGGGCTCGGTCGCCTCCGCGTCCTCGGACGGCCCGGTGATACTCGGCGCGTACACCGACGTCTCGTGCATGTGGACGAGCGAGTCGACCATCGATGCGTCGATGTGACACCCCTTCCCCGTCCGCTCCCGATGGAAGAGCGCCATGCCGATGGCCCCGAATGCATGGACGCCCGCACCCGTGTCGGCGAGACCGATGCCGACGAAGGTCGGTGGGCCGTCGGGGTCGCCGGTCATGTGCATGATCCCGCCGTAGGCCTGGGCGACGAAGTCGAACGCGGGCTTGTCGCGCAGCGGGCCGGTCTGGCCGAAGCCCGACACCGACGCCATGATCAGCCGAGGATTGGTCGACGAGAGCTCGCCATAGCCCCATCCTTTGCGGTCCATCACCCCGGGACTGAAGTTCTCGACCACCACGTCGACCTCGTCGGCCAGCGCCCGCACGACGGCGATGCCCTCGTCCGACCGGAGATCGAGACAGATGCTCTGCTTGCCGCGGTGTTGCTGCACGAAGAAACCGGCCCGACGATTGCGCCGTGGCGTGAACGCCCGGCTCGGATCGCCGTACGGCGCGGCCTCGACCTTGATCACCTCGGCGCCCATCTCGGCGAGCATCCGGGTGCACGCTGGGCCGGCCAGATACTGGGACAGGTCCAGGACCCGGACGCCGTCGAGCATCCCTTCCGACAGTTCCATCACGATGCCACCGCAACCTTTCCGAGTCGGCGGTCGAGGGCGACCGCGCCGGCCGCGAGGCCGAAGAAGAACACCGTTATCACCACGATGTTGACCAGCACCCGCGCATAACCCAGATCGACCACATCGACGAACGGGTACGGGTAGAAGTCGCTGGCGAGCGGACCTCGCGCCAGGGTGAAGAGGACCCAGGCAACGGGGACGATCGTGGCGTACGGGACGATCCGTCGAGTGAACAGGCCCCGGGGGCCGAACACCAACCAGCCGAGCACGGCCATGGCCGGGATCGCCTTGTGCAACAAGAAGTCGGCGGCGGCGGCCTTCCCCTGGAGTTGGTCGAGGTCGGCGAGCGCGATCTGGAAGACGACGCCGGTGACGGTGATGTCGAGGATCGCGGCGAGGTACACGGCGCGGAAGGCGGTCGAGGCCCGGTCGAGGCGGATCGCGAGTGCCCCGGTCGTCGCCCCGACCAGGAGGTTCGACTGGATGGTGAAGAACACGAAGATGTTGAGGACGCGCTTCAGGTCGTTGTCGAAGAACCCCTCGTCGAGCTGCAGCGTCGCCCGGGCCTGGACGACGATCGCGACCGCGACGGTCAGCGCGGTCAGCGCGAACCAGGCGCGGGCGAGCCGGGGATCGTCTCGGAACCCGACACGCACCGAGCTACTCCGGGGTGACGTAGGCGCTGGTGAGTCCGCCGTCGACCAGGAACGTCGACCCGGTCGTGTAGCTGGAATCGTCGCTGGCGAGGAACAGCGCCGACTTCGCCATCTCCTCCGACTGGCCGAACCGGCCCATCGGGACATGGACGAGACGGCGCTGCTTCTTCTCCTCGGTGTCGAGGAAATCCATCAACAACTTGGTCTCGAGCGGGCCGGGGCACAGCGCGTTGACCCGGATGTTCTCCCGGGCATGGATGACGGCGAGCTCCTTCGTCATCGACAGCACCGCACCCTTCGACGCCGTGTAGGCGAGCTGGGCGGTGGCGGCACCGACGACGGCCACGAAGCTGGCCGTGTTGATGATCGAACCGCCGCCGGTGTCGCGCATGGCCGGGATGCCGTACTTGCAGCCGAGCCACACGCCCTTGACGTTGATCGCGAAGGTCTGGTCCCATACGGCTTCGTCGGTCTCCTCGGCGTCGCCGTCGGACGGCAGCATCACCCCGGCGTTGTTGAACAGCACGTCGAGGCGGCCGAACTCCTCGACCGTCGTGTCGACCATGCTGCGCACCTCGGCCTCGGAGGACACGTCGACCGTGAGCGCCTTGGCCCGGCCGCCGGCAGCGGTGATCTCGTTGGCGACGGCGTTGGCGCCGTGGTGGTCACGGTCGACACACAGGACCGTGGCCCCTTCGCTCGCGAAGAGTCGGGCGGAGTCGGCCCCGATCCCGCTCGCGGCACCGGTGACGATCGCGACCTTCCACTGCAGTTTCACGTCGGCATCCTGCCACCCCCGGAAAATTCCAGTGAGTTCTCCTCGGCTACCGGGGATTTCTCGTGGGGATTTCTCGTGGGGATTTTCGGGGAGGTGCGGGTCAGATGCGTTCGAAGTAGCGGCGTCGTTCCCAGTCGGTGACCGCCGAGTCGTAGGCGGTGACCTCGGTGCGGAAGAAGTGGACGTAGTGGTCCACGACGTCGTCGCCGAACGCTCGGCGCGCGAATTCAGAGGCGTCGAAGCGCTCGACTGCCTCGGCCAGCGTCTTGGGCACCGCCGGGAGGTCGGCCGCGGAGTATGCGTCGCCCTCGAACACGGGCGGCGGCTCGGTCTCGTTCTCGATGCCGTCGAGACCGCTTGCGAGCGCCGCCGCGTAGGCGAGGTACGGGTTGACGTCGGCACCGGGGATTCGGCACTCGATGCGCTTGCCCGGACCGTCGCCGACGATACGGAACCCGGTCGTGCGGTTGTCGGGCGACCACGCGATCGCCGTCGGGGCCCATGACTGCGCCTGGTAGCGCTTGTAGGAGTTGACGGTCGGGGCGAGGCACACCATGAGGTCGGCGGCGTGGGCCATCCACCCACCGAGGAAGTGGCGGAAGGTGTCGTTGTGGTCCTCGGCGCCGGCACCGAAGACGTTCACGTTCTCCCGCCACAGCGACAGGTGCAGATGCGACGACGATCCGGGTTCGTCGGCCACGGGCTTGGCCATGAAGGTCAGTGCCGACCCGGCCTGTTCGGCGATCTCCTTGCAGGCGTGCTTGAGCACCACGTGGCGGTCCGCCATCGACCGCACGTCGGCGTAACCGATGTTGACCTCGTGCTGGCCGCGTGCCGCCTCGCCCTTGGTCGACTCGACGGGGATCCCCGATGCGGCCAGATGGCGGCGGATCGCGCCGTTGACGTCCTCGGTCCGCGTGCCCTGCAGCAGGTGGTAGTCCTCGACATACCAACCGGCCGGGGTGAGGTCGCGATAGTCGTCGGCGGCAGCTGCCTGGTAGTCGTTCCGGAACAGGAAGTACTCGAGTTCGCTGGCGGCCACGGCGTGATAGCCGGTCTTGGCCGCCCGCTCGAGTTGGCGGTTCAGGATCGAGCGCGGGGCGACCGACACCGGTTCGTGCCCCTGCCCGGCGTCGCAGAGCACCATCGCGGTGCGGTCGAGCCACGAGCAGACGCGCATCGTCGACAGGTCCGGCACGAGGTGGACGTCGCCGTACCCGCCGGCCCAGTCGCTGAAGCCGTAGCCCTCGATCGGTTCCATCTCCATGTCGACGGTGAAGAGGTAGTCGCAGGCGTGGGTGCCGCCGGCGGGGTCGTCGAGGAAGAATCCGGCGTCGAGACGCTTGCCCACCAGCCGGCCGTAGAGATCGGGGAAGGCGACGATGACGGTGTCGATCGCGCCGTTGGCCACCAACGTACGGAGATCGGAGACGCTCAGCATGTGCGGTCATCCAACCACAGGACCCCGGTGCCCGGCCCCCGAGTGGGTCGAGATCGAGTGGGCGAGACCGATGGCCTTCGCTCCCTCGCCGGTACGAGGCGCCCGACAACTGCCCGGTCCGGACAGTTGTCGTCGGTGTGGTCAGAAATCCAGATGACAGCGTGATACCGGACCGAGCCACCGATGTCTGACCGGACCGGGCAGTTATCGGAGTTCGCCGACCAGGTGGGGCAGGACGACGTCGACCGAGTCGGGGCACACGTCGTGGTCCGCCACGAACGAGGCGAGCGCGTCGAGCGGAACCACGCGAGTCTCGACGACCTCGCCGTCGGGGCACGGGTACGGCCCGTCGTGGGTCACGTCGTAGACCTCACAGTTGATTCCCACGCCGGGCGCGTCGAAGCGACCGGTCCCGAGGTGGCGCAGGTCGCCGGCGATGCCTGCCTCCTCCGCCAGTTCGCGCGCCGCAGCGGCATCCCAGTCCTCGCCAGCGTCGACGACCCCACCGAAGCACAGGTCCCAGAAGCCCGGGCAGATGTCCTTCCAATCCGCGCGGCGGTGCACCACGACGCCGCCGTCAGAGGTCCGGACCACCACGTAGGTGGCCCGATGACGAGCGCCGGTCCGGCGCATCTCTGCCCGGGTGATCTGTCCGACGACGCGGTCGTCGATGTCCACGACGTCGACCCGATCCTGGGCGGCGGGGTCGCCGCGGGGGTCGCTCGGCTCGTTTGCCGAGTTCAGCGCTCTTCTTTGAAGATCACGTGCTGGCGGACGACCGGATCGAACTTCTTGAGTTCGAGGCGTTCGCGGGTGTTGACCTTGTTCTTGCGGGTCACGTAGGTGAACCCGGTGCCGGCCGTGCTCTTGAGCTTGATGATGGGGCGCTTGTCGTTCTTGGGCATCAGACCTTCACTCCCTTGCGGCGCATGTCGGCCAGGACGGCGTCGATGCCCTTCTTGTTGATCGTCTTGATGCCCTTGGCCGAGACGGTGAGGCTGACCCACCGCTTCTCGGACTCGACCCAGAAGCGCTGCCGCTGGATGTTCGGCGTCCAGCGACGGTTGCCACGACGGTGCGAGTGGGAGATGGTCTTGCCGAAGCTGGGCTTGCGGCCGGTGACCTGGCAGATGTTCGACATACGAGTTCCTTCAGGTGGCCGCCCGATCCTGCGCTGCTGTGACGGCAGAACGGTGCGTGCCCCGATACGAGCAGTCGACAAGTTTCGCAGGCGCGCGCAGGAAACGACAACCCGAGGGTCGGTCGGTATGCGAGTTGTCCACTGCTCGTCCCCAACTGTGGGAAACCACACCGATGTAATCACAGGTGTGGAACTCCTGTGGACAACGACCATCGCGGGCTGACGGGTGTCGCCGACCGACCCCGATACCGTTCGACGTGTGATGGAACCCACCGAGTACCTCGACTTCCTGCGCGCCGACCTCGACGCGATCGCCGCCACGCCGAGCGAGGCGCTGGGTGAGTCGGTCCCCGCCTGCCCGGAGTGGACGGTCGAGGGTCTGGTCGGCCATCACGAAGGCGTGCTCCGGTTCGCCACCGCGCAGTTGCAGGCGGCCCCGGGCTCCGAGATCGTCAAGTTCGACCCACCGGACGAAGACGCGGACCGGATCGCCGCGTTCGCCGCCGCAGCCGACCGTCTCTACGAGGAGTTGCTCGTCGTCGACCCCACCGAGCATCGCCCGAATTGGATCGGCGCCGAGGATTCGGCGTTCTGGTTCCGCCGCATGGCCCAGGAGGCGGCGATCCACCGCTGGGACGCCCAGTCCGCCCACACGACACCCGACCCCATCGACACGGCGCTCGCCATCGACGGCATCGACGAGTTGGCCGACGTGTTCCTGTCCGCGGCGAAGCGTCGCGGCATCACCGGCGACGGCGAGACGGTGCACCTGCACGCGACCGACGACAACCTCGCCGATGGCGCGGGCGAGTGGATGTTCACGTTCACCGCCGAAGGCGTCGCGGTCGAACACTCCCACGGCAAGGGCGACATGGCGGTCCGGGGACCGGCATCCGACCTGTTGTTGTTCGTGTGGAACCGCCGGCCCATCGACGTCCAGACCTTCGGTGACACGGACGCGTTGACGTGGTGGGCCGCCCGGGTCCGCCTCTGACGCAACCGGGTCTGGACAGCCCGGCCACGACCTGATGCTCACGGACGGACTCTGGCCACCCGTTCATCCAGACTTGCTGTCGCCCACGGCCGCGCGGCCCAGGTACTCGGACACCCTGGCCTCAAGTTCGCGCGCACCCACGCGGTGTCGGGCCGAGGTCTGGGACCTAGACCGACGGACCCTCGGCTCGAATCTTCTCCACGTCGGCGAGAGCGGTGCGCAGCGCATCGATCCACTCCGCCTGGTTGTCTCCCACGAGCTTCACGCACCACGCGAGCGCCTCGGATCGGGAGCGGGCGATGCCGGCGTCGATGAGCGTGTCGAGCACCCGCCGTTCGTCCATGAGCAGGCGCGTCATCACCGGCACGTTCGCGACCGTGAACCGTCGCTCGAGACCGTCGCACCGAGCGCCCCACGAGACCTTCTTGCCGAACAGGTGCTCGGCCTCGTTGGCGATGACGATGCGGCGGTCTCGGGTGTCCTCGCGGAACCCGTTGATGCGGGCGGAGGCAGCGACTCGACGCGCATCGTCGTCACGCTCGCCCTCGCCGAGCTGCGGCGTCGCCAGGGTGCCGAGCACGAGGATCTCCTCCTTGTCCAGCAACACGTCGAGGGCAGTGAACCACCCGTCGTCGACCCGTCCGCGGAACCATCCGGTGATGTCCTTCGCTCCTGACATGATTACATCATTACTCACCTTTGGCTGTGAGACAAGGCGCCATCGGGGCGTTCGGCGCATCGTGACGACCGTGGCAGGCTTCGGCCATGGACGCTCCCCCCGCTGATCCCGACCTGCTCACCTGGGCCGTCGAACTCACGAAGGAAGCCGGCCGACGGACGCTGACCCGCTTCCGGTCCGACGACCTGGCGATCGAATCGAAGGGTGACGGCACGCCGGTCACGGAGGCCGACAAGGACGCCGAGGCCTACATCCGGGCGGAGTTGGCCTCGGCCCATCCCGACGACGCCATCCTCGGCGAGGAGGAAGGGTCTGCCGACGGCACGAGCGGTCGGCGTTGGGTGATCGATCCGATCGACGGCACGAAGGCGTTCATGCGCGGCGTGCCGCTCTACACGAACCTCACCGCACTCGAGGACGAACACGGCTGGTTGGTGTCGGTCGTGAACATGCCGGCGATCGGCGAGTGCGTCTACGCCGGCCGGGGGCTGGGCTGTCTGCAGGACGACCGCAACGGCGAGCGTCGTGCCGCCTCGGTCGGCCCCCGCGCCGAGTCACCCTTCATCATGGCCTCGGGCTACACGCGCTGGGACGAGACGGCGCTGTTGAACGTCAAGCGGGCGGGTTGGAACCTGCGGACCTGGGGAGACGGATTCGGCTACGCCCTGGTGGCGACGGGTCGGGCCGACGCCATGGTCGATCCCGCGGCCGCGTTGTGGGACGTGGCCCCGATGCCGCTGATCATGGCCGAGGCCGGTGGACGCTTCACCGCCCTCGACGGCGGCGAACTCGACACCAGCGACCCGCTCACCTGCAGCGGCATCGCCACCAACGGCGTCGACCACGACGACCTGGTCGCCCTACTCAACCCCTGACCGTCGACCGCTGGCGGGGTCGACGGAGTCGGGCCAGCCAGGATCAGGCGGACGTTGTCGAGTCGGCCGGCCGGAGGACGGCGGGCGAGCAAGGTCGACCGCTGGCGGGGTCGACGGAGTCGGGCCAGCCAGGATCAGGCGGAACCGACGAAGACGGCGGCGCGGACGCCGAGGGTGGCGAGATCGGCGAGGAACGACGTGGTGTCGTCGAGTGACGAGAGTCCGTGGGCGCCGGGGGCGAACGATCCTGTCGCCACCCGACGTGCGGCCAGCCCGGCGACGGCGCCGGCGGCCACGGCCGGGCGGTCGATGGCACCGGCCACCTCGACGACGGTGGCGCCATCGCGGCGGCCACGGACCTCGATCCGGACCGCTCCGATGCGGCCCTCGGGGTGGGGTCGCCGGAGCATCGGCAACCACGCGGTGAGCCGTTGGCGCCGGTTGGCCGCCTGACGGGCGGTGATCCGCTGCGCATCGGGGAACGAGCGTTGCAGCAGGATCGAGTCCGGCAGTCCGGCCCGATAGCAGTCGACGGAACCGACCGGATCGGGGAAGACGCACAGCTCGCGACCGGAACCGCCGGGTCGACGGACCCACGTGCCGTCGCGCCAGTCGTTGGCCCGGGTCGACAGTGCGACGTGATGCTGGCGAGCGCAGGCCGGGCCACCAGTACCCATCCGAGCGACGTGCACCTCGTCGACGGCGTCCATCCATCCCGAGACGTGACGGGCGAGGATGCAGGTGAGACCGGGTGCGAAGCCGGCGCCGGCGACGATCGAGACGCCTCGGTCCCGTGCCTCACCGTCCAACGCCAACAGTCCTTCGACGTCGGCGATGGCATCGCTGGTCGAGACCACGCTGCGGCCGGTGCGCACGATGCGGCGAGCCTCGTCGACGTGCGAGCCGGCGGGCCCGGCGAGGACCACGGCTCCGTCGGCGTCGTCGATGACGCCGAGCGACGCGACCGGACCCAGGGATCGCCGGAGCGCGTCGGGGCGTTCGCCGGGTCCGGCGAGCACGACCGCGTCGAACTCGGGGCAGCCGGCCAGTTGTCGAGCGGCTCGAGCGCCCGTGGCCCCGATCCCCGACACGGCGACGGTGCGGGCCGTCACGTGCGACCTGTCACGCGAGGTCCGTCACCGGAGGTCGGTGCCCTGGAGCTCCCGCCAACCGCCGGTCTGGGGCGGGGTGCCACCGGTACCGCGCGCCCGGAGCACGCTGGCGACGATGGTCGCCACGCCGATCGCCGCGATCGCCCGTCGCAACAGGTTCATGTGCGTCTCCTGCAGAGGGACATCGACGACCGTTCGAACCGAAGTTGTGAGGCCCTGCCGAACAACTTCAAGGAATCCGGAGGATTCCCGTGGGGCTAACAAGAATCGAACTTGTGACCTCACCCTTATCAGGGGTGCGCTCTAACCGACTGAGCTATAGCCCCGGGAGGCAGGCGAATCTAGCAGCACGCCCACCGGCCCGACCCAGCCCGATGCGGTCAGCGAGGACCGGTCGGTTCGGCCTCGGAGGCGTCGTCCGCGGTCTCGGCGCTGTCTGTCGAGCCCACCGGCGACGATG
>JAPKDO010000368.1 GCA_028822535.1 Acidimicrobiales bacterium | reverse complement strand
CGAACAGCGCGCCGTCCTGGAAGAGGACACCGAACTTGCGCCGGACCCGGTAGAGGTCCTTCTCCCCCATGGCCACGGTCTCTTCGCCGTCGACCCAGATCTCGCCACCGTCAGGTCGCAACAGGCCGATGACGTTCTTCAACAGCACGGACTTGCCGGTGCCTGACGGCCCCATCACCGCGGAGATCTTGCCGCGGGGGATGTCGAAGGAGATGTCCTGGAGCACGGTGTGCGGTCCAAAACTCTTCGACACGTTGCGGAGTGAGATCGCAGCGTCCATCAGTGCCTCTCGTCATGTGGTCGTACGGCGGATGTCATCGTGGCCGTACGGGTCAAGAGTGACCGACGACACCGACGGCGGCAACCGTACGCCACACCGAGGGGGTTCGCCAAGCACCCTCGAACAGGCACGTTCTGGACCTACCAGACGGTAACTTGTCGTCGGGTCAACAGGCGGAGCGCAGGAACGGGTAGGGATTGACCGCCTGACCGCTCGGATGCACCTCGAAGTGCAGGTGGGGGCTGCTGCCCTTTGCATTGCCGCTGTCGCCCACGTAGCCGACGATGTCGCCGGCGCTCACCTGACCGGACTTGCCGAACTTGGACATGTGGCTGCCGAACCAGAGCGTGCCGTTCGAATCCGTGAGGCGGAACTGGTGTCCGCCGATGGTGCCGGTGGCGATGTCGACCCAGCCACTGGCGGGCGCGTACACCGGGGTGCCCATGGGCGCGAACAGGTCGATGCCGGCGTGGGACCGCCCCCCGCTGCGTGCGAATCCCCAGCCGTTGATGAAGCGGGCGCCCGGCACCGGACAGCGCGCGCCGGCGCTGCCGCTCGAACCAGGGATCGTCAACTTCTGACCGACGTAGATCTTGTTCGCACTGGCGAGCCCCGAGGCCTTGACGATGGCCGAACTCGATGACGCGAACCGGCCGGCGATGGCGCCAAGCGTGTCGCCGTTCTTCACCGTGTACGTCTGATCCGCGGTCGATCCGGTCCCCGGCAGACTGCCCGGGTTGTAGAGCAGGAGGCTCGTCGAGGCGTAGAGCGTGCCGTCCTGGATTCCGTTCCATCGTTGGAAGTCGCTGGCCGAGATGCCGTACTTGCGGGCGATGCCCGCCACGGTCTCGCCGGACTTCACCAGATGGCGCTGGCCGGCCAACTGCTTGCCCGACCCGGAGCCTGTCGAGGGTGCCGCGGTCGTCGACGTCGAGCTGCTCGACCCGGTGATCGAGATGGTCTTTCCGGCGTGGATCAGGTTCGGGTTGGTGATCCCGTTCGCCTCGACCAACGCTCGGACGCTCGTGCCGAACTTGCGGGCGATGGCGCCGAGCGTGTCGCCGTTCTGCACCACGTAGGTCGACGAACCCGATCCGCCTCCGCCGCCCGGGATCTCCAGACTCTGGCCGGCGACGATGAGGTTCGGATCGGACAGGTCGTTGGCGTCGACGAGTTCCCGGACGGTCGTGCCGTGGTCGGACGCGATGTCGCTCAACGTCTCGCCCGAGCGGACGACGTGGGTACCTGAGGCCGCGAGCGCGAACGCGCTCAGTGCGGCGACTGCGATCAGGTCTCGTGGACGAAGTGGGACGCGCATGAACAAATGCCTCCAGCGACTCCACCCGCTCGGTTGCGTCCGGCAAGCTACCGACACCCCCCGAGGAACACAACCCCCAATTCCCTCAGGAGCCACATCTCCCCCAGCTCCGTCAGTCGTCGGCCAGTACGCCCCGCCGGCCTGGCGGGTCAGCGCCGTGTGTCGTGGACGATCTCACCGCCGACCACGGTGGCGACGAGGCCGAGCTGGTCGTCGAGCACGACCGCGTCGCCTCGCGCTCCGGGATGCAGGGATCCACGGTCTCGGACGTCGAGCAGCGCTGCGGGTGTGCGACTCGCGGCATCCAGGGCGTGGGCGGGTGTGCAGCGGGCGTAGTCGACCAGGTTCTGGACGGCTTGGACCAGCGGGAGGACGCTGCCGGCGAGCGTGCCGTCCGAGAGACGGACGCCGTCGGAGGTGTCGACGCCCTCCATGCCGAGGAGGGCGACTGCGTCGCTCACGAGGACGAGACGATCAGCCGATGCCCGCGCCGCGACGCGGACCATGCGCGGGTCGACGTGGATCCCGTCCGCGATGAGGCCGACGGCGAGCCGGTCGTCGGCGAGAGCTGCACCGGCGACTCCCGGCGCGCGGTGATGGATGGGAGACATGGCGTTGAAGAGGTGCGTCACCGAACGCGCTCCGGCCTCGATCGCAGCATCGACCTCGCCCGCAGACGCCATCGAGTGACCGATCGAGACGACGACCCCTCGTTCGACGAGCGTTCCGATGACATCGAGCGCTCCGGCGAGTTCGGGTGCGAGCGTGACCATCGCGACGCCGGACGCCCGGGACCAGGTGTCGATGGCCGACATGGTGGGCGGTCGCAGCAGATCGATCGGATGTGCGCCGGCGGCCTCCGGCGCCAGGAACGGGCCTTCGAGATGCAGCCCGAGCGGTTCGGCGCCCGTCCATCCGTCGGGAGGCCCGTCCCGCAGTGTCTCCATGGCACGGATCACGACATCCGGTGTGGAGGTCACGATGGTCGGGAGCCAGGCCGTGACACCCCATCGAGGCAGCGCGGCCGACGTGTCCCAGAGTCGCTCGGGCTCGGCTCGTAGGTCCACCCCGGCTGCCCCGTTGCACTGGAGGTCGACCAGGCCCGGAGCGACCAGGGCGCCATCGAGATCGAAGACGGCGCCATCGCGGTGATCGCCGAGGGCTGTCCCGTCGACGATCGTGCCGTCCACGATGGCGAGGTCTCGCTCGACCCAGGATCCGTCGAGCAGGAGCCGTCCGCCCCGGATCACGATCGAACCGGTCATCGCAGGCAGATCTCGACGATCAGGTCTGTGCGGATCGCCGTGCCTCGGCGGATCGCTCGGCATCGAGACGCTCGAGCGCCGGCTCGGCCGAATGGTCGACGAAGCGCATCCCCTCGGCGATGGCGGTGTGACCCGCCTGCTCCGCGATCAGACGGTGCATGTCCTGCGCGACCCGCCGGTAGGCGGGGTGGCCCTGCGGGCCCGATCGGAGTTCGAGCATGTGCGTCGCGGCCCGCGCGTTGACGTGCATGTAGAAGCGCACCTTGTAGGCCAGCGACACGGCGTAGCTGGCCTGTTCGGGGAAGTCGTCCAACAGGTCGTCGTGCAGGTCAGCGGAGCGCTCGAGCGCCTCGTCGAAGGCGGCGGATTGACCGGCGGCGTCGACCGCCGGCGGTCGCACGTAGCCGTGGCGGGTCGTCAGCTTCTGCCACTCGAGGGTCAGCATCCGGTGTCGCTGGAGGTCGCGGAACGCTCCGTAGTCGGCGAGGACGTCGAACCGGTAGGTCGGACGTTCGAGTGCTCGGCCGGGCTTGTGGCGACGGTTCTTGCGGTCGCCCTCGTAGGCCCGGATCACCGCGATGCGGTCCTCGACCGACATGGCCCGGACCTTGGCCTCGAGTTGGGTCTCGGGCAAGTCGGAATAGGCGTAGAGCATCGAGGCGACGGCCTTGATCTCGGCGTCGGGG
>JAPKDO010000046.1 GCA_028822535.1 Acidimicrobiales bacterium | reverse complement strand
CGATCGGTCTGGTTGTCTTCACCACCGATGTCGCCCTGACCACCTGGTCCAATCCCCTCGTGCCGGAGGGCGCTGCGCTGATTTCGGCCGACGCCTTCCTCGCCGACAAAGGCAATTGGCGCATCCTGATCGATCTGGGATTGGCTGCGATCTCGGCCGGGCTTTTTGTGGTTCCGCTGCAGGCCATGGCCCAGCGCCGGGCGCCGGCGGAGCTGCGCGGTCGCCTGCTGGCGGCCGGCGGGATCATGAATGCGGCCACGGCGACGCTGGGCCAGTTCACCCTGGCCGGGATCGCCCTGATCCAGCTGCCGATCCAGATGGCCTTCCTGATGATCGCCTTCGTCTCCGGCCTCGCCGTGCTCTTTATCGGCTGGCGTCTCAACCTGCGCCGTGGCGCAAACGCCTGAAGCACGAATCCTGAGCCCCGTTCGCATCGGCCAGCCGGAAAACGCCTCCCGGCTGGCCGAAACGATAGCCAAATCACCCGGTCCGCGCTAAAGGGCCGTTTCATGAACATGATTACCACGACGAAGGCCCTCGAAGCGGCCTGTGACGCCCTCCTGCAACATCCCTATGTGGCCGTTGATACCGAATTCATGCGCGAGACGGTCTACTGGCCCCAGCTCTGCCTGATCCAGGCGGCGGCCGGCGACACCGAGGTCATCATCGACCCGCTCGCCGACGGTCTCGATCTCACCCTCGACGGGGATCTCGCGGTGCAACTCGATCGACTGCTCGCCGTGGACGAGCATCGCCATGTTGAAGTCGCCGATCTTGTCGAATCCGCCACCGAAACCGAGGACGACCGCCATGGTCGGCAGCACCTTCTGGTCGATGTCGGCGGAGTTCTCGGTCGTGTACTGGAGTTCGTCGAGCGGCGACTGTCCCGCGCCCACGCCGACGGCGTAGAGCAGGGCGTCCTTCGACGTCCACGAGGTGCGTGTCGGCTCGCTTGTGGCGCCGACGGCTTCTGGGTTGATGGGCATCTGTTCTCCTCAGGAAGTGGTATCGGTTGATCAGGCTTCGTCGAAGCCCATCATGTTGGCGTTGGGCCGGGCTTCGCCGACGATGCGCAGGACGTCGGCGCCGAGGGCGGCCGGGTCGTCGCCGGGCATGTCGATCGTGGGACCGCGATGCCAGCTCTCCGACACCGACAGAGCCCGACCGGAGACGTCGAACACACGCCCGGTCACCTCGTTCGACTCGGGGCTGGCGAGCCAGACCACGATCGGAGCGATGTAGCGCGGCGACATCCGCTCCTTGTCCTCTTCGGGCAGCTGACCCATGCCGAGACCCTCGGTCATGCGAGTCAACGCGGCCGGGGCGATGGCGTTGACCGTCACCCCGTAGCGGCCGAGTTCCTTGGCCGCGATGATCGTGAAACTGGCGATGCCGGCCTTGGCGGCGCCGTAGTTGGTCTGGCCCACGTTGCCGTAGAGGCCCGACGGCGACGACGTGTTGATGATGCGACCGTCGACCTCGTTGCCGGCCTTCGACTGCTCGCGCCAGTAGGCGGCCGCGTGGCGGCTCGGAGCGAACGTGCCCTTGAGGTGCACCTGGATGACCGCATCCCACTCGGCCTCGGTCATGTTGGTCAGCATCCGGTCGCGCAGGATGCCGGCGTTGTTGATCAGGATGTCGAGCCGCCCGAAGTCCGAGACGGCCTGGTCGACGAGGCTCTTCGCCCCGTCCCACGACGAGATGTCGTCGGTGTTGGCGACCGCTTCGCCGCCCATCGCGGTGATCTCGTCGACCACCTGTTGGGCCGGGCCGGCGTCGGAGCCGTCGCCGTCCATCGAGCCGCCGAGGTCGTTGACGACGACCTTGGCGCCGGTCTCGGCAAGCATCAGCGAGTGTTCGCGGCCGATTCCTCGGCCGGCGCCGGTGACGATGGCCACACGGCCGTCATTGATCCCACTCATCGTGGTCCCCTCATGGTTGATCTGGTGGTCTGTTCGTTTCCCGATCCTGGAAACGGCCGTGACCATACGCGACCTCGTCGGACCCTGCGAACCCCACGACGTCGTGAGCGGCAGTGAGCACGTGTCGCGAGATCGTCACACGCATTGACTACATCGCGATGGATGGTGCGTGACAGGCTTGATCGTCCCATGGCCCCCCGTCGCCGATTCCTCTGGGCAGGTGTTCTCGCGCCCATCGTGCTGCTGCTCGCGGTGGTGGCCGCGTGGGCGATCGACACGGGCGCTGCCGGGGGCGAAGTCCTTCGGAACGTCGAGGTCGCCGGCATCGACATCGGCGGGCTCGCATCGGACGAACTCCTCGAACAGGTCGAATCGCTCGACGACGCCAGCCGTGGGCGCGACATCCGGATCGAGACGCCCGAGGTCACCTACGAGACGACCGCAGACGAGCTCGGCCTCCGCGTCGACGTGGAGGCGACCGCGCAGGCCGCCCTCGACGAGGGGCGCACCGCGATCCTGCCCGTGCGGCCGCTCGGCTGGCTCGCAAGCTTCTTCCGGCCGCACGAGACCGCCGTCCGCTACGTCGTCGACCCCGAACAAGCCCGGTCGACCCTTCGTCGACTCGAGGGAGATGCGTTGGTCTCGCCCGTCGAGCCGACGATCGAGTCGATCGGCGGCGACCCGTTCACCGTCGTGCCCGGCCGGCCCGGCGCAGGCATCGATCCCGACACGCTCGCGATCGCGTTGCGTGCGGCCGCCGAAGACACTCCCGTCGGCGATCCGGTGACCGTCCAGGTCCGCCAGAGCGACCTGTCGCCGCGGCTGAGCGACGAGGACGCCGACGCCGCTGCCGAACGAGCCAACGAACTGACCCAGGACACGATGTCGATCACCGCCGGCGGGGTGACCTTCCAGCTCGTCCCTCGCGAGCTACGCGGGCTCGCGGAGACCCAGGAACGAGAAGACACGCTCACGATCCGACTCGACCCCGAGAAACTGCTCCCGGTCCTCGCCGAGGAGTTCGACGAACTCGAGGTCGACGCGCAGGACGCAGGCTTCACGCTCGAAGGTGGCCGTCCCGTCATCACGCCGTCGGTGACCGGATTGTCGTGTTGTGACCTGAACAACGTCGAGACCATCAATGCGGCGCTCGCCGCGGGCGAGGACGCTGTCACGGTCGAACTGGCCGAGGATGTCCCTGCGCTGACCACCGAGGAGGCGGAAGCCCTCGGGATCATCGAGGAGGTGGGGAGCCCGACCGAGTTCGGGCCGACGACCAATCACGCGTGTTGCCAGGGCCGAGTCACCAACATCCACCGCATGGCCGACATCGTCCGGGGCGCGGTCATCCTCCCCGGCGAGACCTTCTCGGTGAACGGATTCGTCGGACAACGGACTCGGGAGAAGGGCTTCGTCGAGGCGGGGGTGATCTACGACGGCGTGGTCACCGCCGACGTGGGCGGCGGGGTCAGCCAGTTCGCCACGACCCTCTTCAACGCCGCACTCTTCGCCGGGTTGGACTTCGGGGAGTACCAGAGCCATTCGCTCTACATCAGCCGGTACCCACGCGGTCACGAAGCAACCATCTCGTGGGAGCACCCCGATCTCCAGATCGTCAACAACACCGAGTACGGCGTGATGATCTGGCCGACCTACACCGACACCTCGTTGACCGTGCACCTCTACAGCACGGACCACATCGACGTCGCGATCGGCGAGCCCTCGTCGGCGCCGTCCGGCAACTGCACGCGTTGGACCACCCCGCGGTCCCGCACGTATCCCGACGGCAGCACCGACAACGATACGGTCAGCGCCCGGTATCGCCCGGCCGAGGGCGTCAACTGCTAGGGAGCCCCGGATGAGCGACATGCAGTTCGAGTCACGGATGAGCGACAGCGATGCGCTCATGTGGAACATCGAGAAGGACCCGCTCCTGCGGTCGACGATCACCGCGATCACGATCCTCGACAAGGCCCCGGACCGGGCGCGCCTGCTCGACAAGCTCGAACGCGGCACCCGTCTCGTGCCCCGTCTGCGCCAACGCGTGGTCGGCAACCTGTACTCGCTGGCGCCGCCGCGGTGGGAGATCGACCCGAACTTCGATCTGCGCTACCACATCCGATGGACCCGGGCCGCCGGCAGGACCAAGACGGGAAAGACCGCGGCAAAGGGAACCGTCCGCGACGTGCTCGACATGGCCGAACCGATCGCGATGCAGGGCTTCGATCGCGCCCGGCCGCTGTGGGAGTTCGTGATCGTCGAAGGACTGGTCGACGGCAAGGCGGCGATCATCCAGAAGCTCCACCACGCCATCACCGACGGCGTCGGCGGGATCGCGATCGCGATGCTCCTCCTCGACCTCGAACGGGAGCCGGCCGCCGAAGACGAGCCGATGCCGCCGTTGCCCGAGGGCAAGGTCCTGTCCCCCACCGAACGGACAGCCGACGCGGTTGGCCACATCGCCCGCCGCAACCTCGGGATCGCGAGACGTGCTCGGAGCACCGTGTTCGGCGCTGCGGCGGGCGCCGCATCCGACCCGCTCGGTGTCGTGCGGGGCGTCGGCGATGCCGCCGCGTCGATGGCTCGGATGCTCGCACCTGCCACCGAGCCGCTGAGCCCGTTGATGACCGGGCGTTCGCTGTCCGTGCACTTCGACACGCTGACGCTCCCACTCGACGGCCTCAAGGCTGCGGCCAAGAAGGCCGACGGTCGACTGAACGATGCGTTCGTGGCGGGGGTCGCCGGTGGGCTTCGCCGCTACCACGACCGGCACGACGCCCCCGCCGATTCACTCCGTATGAACATGCCGATCAACGTCCGGACGTCCGAGACCGAGAACGTCGCGGGCAACCAGTTCGCTCCGGCGCGCTTCCCCGTCCCGCTCGACATCGAAGACCCGCTCGAGGCGATGGTGGCCATGCGCGAACTCGTCGCCGAGCAGCGAGGCGAACCTGCGCTCGCGATGCTCGAACCGATGGCCGGGCTCCTCAACCGTCTGCCGACCACCGTCACCACGTCGATCTTCGGCGCCATGCTCAAGGGGGTCGACTTCACGACTTCGAACGTCCCCGGCGCACCGATCCCGGTCTTCATCGGCGGGGCCGAGATCGAGATGATGGTCGCCCTCGGGCCGCTCGCGGGGACCGCCGTCAACGTGACGCTGCTGTCGAACCGGGACGACGTCCACCTCGGGGTCAACTGCGACCTCGCTGCCGTGCCCGACCCCGAGGTGCTGCTCGAGTGCCTCCAGGAGTCCTTCGAGGATCTCCTGACGTTGGCGTGACGGCGGACGCGACGGCCGACGTCATCGTCGTCGGCGCCGGTCCGGCCGGCACGGCAGCGGCGATCTCGCTGGCACGCGCCGGACGCGACGTCCTGGTCGTCGACAAGGCGACGTTCCCCCGCGACAAGTGCTGCGGCGACGGTCTCACCGCGCTCGCGCTCCGCCTCTCCGAGCGTCTGGGTCTCGATCCGACGACGATCCCCTCGTGGACGACGATCGAGGCGGCGACCGTCAGCGGCCCGCGGGGCCACGCGGTCCGGTTTCCTCTTCCCGACGGGCCCGGGGTCTACGCCGCGGTGGCGAGACGGATCGACTACGACGCCGCCCTCGTCGATCTGGCGCGACGCGCCGGCGCCAAGGTGCTCGAAGGCCATGCCGTGCGGTCGGCGAGCGAGACCGACGATCGCGTGTCACTCGAGATCGACGGGCTCGGCCGGGTCGATGCGCGCTACGTCGTCGCCGCCGACGGGATGTGGTCGCCCATGCGCAAAGCCCTGGGCCTGGGGGTGCCGGGCTACCGCGGCGAGTGGCATGCGTTCCGCGCCTACTTCCGGAACGTGTCGGAGCAGGCCCAACGAGATCTGCGTGTCTGGTTCGAAGCCGACCTGCTGCCGGGCTATGCCTGGTCGTTCCCCGCCGGGCCCGGAGTCGCCAACTTCGGCTACGGGATCCAGCGGGGCGGGAAGGTCGCCGTCGGCGCGATGGGGCCGCTCTGGGACGAACTGCTGGCCCGACCCACGATCCGCGAGTTCCTGGGACCCGACGCCGTCGCCGAGGGCCGCCACACCGCATGGCCGATCCCCGCACGTGTCGACGCTATCCCACGCACCGGGCGCCGGACGTTCTTCGTCGGCGACGCCGTCGCTGCCACCGATGTGATGACCGGTGAAGGGATCGGGCAGGCACTGCTCACCGGCATGCTCGCGGCCGAGGCCATCGAGGCCACCGGACCGCACGGTGCCCGGATCGCGACCGACCGGTACGAGCGTGCCGTCGACCACCACCTCGTCGCCGACCATCGGATGTCGACGCTGTTGGTACGAGCGATCCAGCATCGCAAGGGCGCACGGGCCGCGATCCGCGTGGCCGGCGCGACCCCGTGGACTCGACGCAACTTCGGGCGTTGGCTCTTCGAGGACTATCCGAGGGCCGTCGTCGCCACACCCGGTCGCTGGCACCGAGGCGTCTTCACCGGTCCGGGCTCGTACGACTCCGTCACCTGAGGGCCACGAAGGGTTCACCTCGGCGATACGACGGCGAAACAGGCCGTGGATACGTTGCCGTACATACCGAACGATCGCATTCGGCGGTGCGATCTCGTCGGTGGCCCGGTGCACCCACTCCCCCGGCGTGCACCGGGCCCTCTTCGTCCCCCCGCGTCACGACGAGCGGGTCGGTACGCGCCGATCGATCGGACCAGCGCCACGAATCCGGGATGCGCACGCGACTGACCGACGTCCTCGGGATCCACCGTCCGGTGACGCTGGCCGGCAGGGGCGGAGTGTCGTACCACCGCCTCAGGGAACGCGGTCGAGGCCCGAGCCGGGCTCGCCCGAGCGCAAGGAGTGCTGGGCTAGCCGCCGAGGCGTTCGCGGGCGGCCTTCGACCGTTCGATCAGGTAGCCGGGGATCGTCACGCCGTTGACGACCGGGGAGTCCCCTCCGGCTGCGGCAGCACCACCCTCGGAACCATCCTCGGCCGACTCGTCGACCTCCGGTTCGTCGAACGCGCCGGTCTCGAAGGCATGCGTACGTCGACGGTCGAACTCCGCGTACTGCTTTGCGGGGACCAACACCTCGCGGTCGAGCGACCCGAGGTCGACACCGTTGTCGAAGAGCACCGTGTAGCGGATCCAGGTGTCCCAGCCGTTGACGAGGGCGACCTTGCCCTTGGTGCCCTCCGGGACGCCGGGCAGATCGACGAACGCCAGGACCTTGGACTTGCGCTTGAGCACGTCGTCGTTGCCGATCTCCGCAGCGATCTGCGCATCGGAGACGTGCACGTCGGAGGCCGGGTCGCGCGACAACAGCTCTGGGGCGGTCACCATGCCCACGATGTTGGCACGTCCACGCGATCGAGCAGCAACTCCGGGGCCTCGCCGACGGTCGCACCGTCGGCTTCCTGGCGCCCACGTTTCGTGGCCGGGGCACCACGGTCACCGGGAAATTCCGAGCGAAACCGATCGAGGGCAGGATTTCTTCCGTCAGAGCGGGAATTCCCAGGTAGCATCGTAAGTCGGGTGGTTTTGGTGGTCTCCCACACCACGTTCCCCCGACGTGCCCCGTAGAACTCTTTCATCGCCCTGCCCTGGAGGTCGTCGTACCCGTGAGCCCCGCAGCACGCGCCACACGTTCGGGTGAATCCGACGAAGACATCGTCCGGTTGTACCTGAACGACATCGGGCGCCACGCGCTCTTGACCAAGGAAGACGAGGCTCGCCTCGGCGCCCTGGTCCAGGCGGGTGTCGACGCTCGCGAGCGTCTCGCCGCCGACGAAGAGGTCACGCCGGCCGAGAAGGCCAAGATGCGCCGCCAGGTACGGGCCGGCGACCGCGCCACCGAGCAGTTCGTCAACGCGAACCTGCGCCTCGTCGTCTCCATCGCCAAGAAGTACCACCGCACCGAACTGCCGCTGCTGGACCTGATCCAGGAGGGCAACCTCGGCCTGATCCACGCCGTCGAGAAGTTCGACCACCGCAAGGGCTTCAAGTTCTCGACCTACGCCACGTGGTGGATCCGCCAGGCGATCACGCGCGGCGTGGCCAACACCGCCCGCACGATCCGCCTCCCGGTCCACGCCCACGACCTGCTCAAGCAGATCGACAAGGCTCGCGGCATGCTCGAGTCCAAGCTCGGCCGTCCGCCGACCCTCGAAGAGCTCAGCGTCGAGGTCGGCCACCCGCCGGCCAAGATCGAGGAGATCCTCGCGTCGGCCCGCATCGCCAAGTCGCTCGACGACGGCCTGTCCGACGACGGCGACATGACGCTCGGCGACCTCGCCGCCGTGGCCGAGGACGACCCCGAGGGCGACGCCGTCACCGAGGCGACCCGTGGCGACGTGCTCGCCGGCCTCAAGGGCCTCGACGACCGCGAGCAGCGCATCCTCATCCTGCGCTACGGCCTCGACGGCCACGAGCCCCGCACGCTCGACGAGGTCGGCCGTCACTTCGACCTCACCCGTGAGCGCATCCGCCAGATCGAGGCACGCGCCATGTCGAAGCTGCGTCACCCGGCCAACGCCGGCATCCTCGCCGACCTCGCCTCGTAGTCCCCCGCAGCCGTAGGGTCCGCCGGCATGGCCGGATGGAACTTCGCGGACACCTGGGAAACGATCGCCGAGACGATCCCGGAGGCGCCTGCGCTCCTCCACGGTGATCTCGAGCGCTCGTGGGAAGAGTTCGACGCACGCGCCGACGGCGTTGCCCAGGCGTACCTCGACGCCGGTGCCGCCGAGGGCACGACGGTCGCCCAGTACCTGACGAACCGGCCGGAGTACCTCGAGTCGGTGTTCGCAGCGTTCAAGGTCGGGTTGGCCCCGGTCAACACGAACTACCGGTACGTCGACGACGAACTCGTGTACCTGTGGGACAACGCCGACACGTCGGTCGTGGTGTTCGAGGGCCAGTTCACCGAGCGCATCGACGCGCTCCGGGACCGGGTCCCGGCCGTCCGAGCATGGCTCTGGGTCGACGACGGCGCCGGCGCATGCCCCGAGTGGGCCCACCCGTACGAGCCGGCGGCCGTGTCCGGTGTCCCACGGACCGTCGCGCCGTGGGGACGATCGGGCGACAGCCTCTACCTGCTCTACACCGGCGGCACCACCGGCATGCCCAAGGGCGTGATGTGGCGCAACGACGACCTGCTGCTCGTGCTCAACGAGGGCGCCCCACGCAAACGCCACCTCCCCGAAGACGTCGACCTCGACCACGTCCGCACGGTCTGCGCCACGCCGGGGATCCGCACCCTGCCGGCGTGCCCACTCATGCACGGCACCGGCGCCTTCAACGCGTTCACTGCGCTGACCGTCGGCGGTTCGGTCGTCACGCTGACCGGGGCGAAGTTCGACGCCGTCGAACTGCTCGACACGATCGAAGCGAAGCAGGTCAACAACACCGCCATCGTCGGCGACGCTTTCGCCCGCCCCATCCTCGCCGCGCTCGAGGCGGAGTCGACGCGCTGGGACATCTCGTCGCTGCGCGTCGTGCTCTCGTCCGGTGTGATGTGGAGCCAGGCGACGAAGGACGGCCTGCTGCGCCACAATCCGAACATGTTGCTGGTCGACTCGCTCGGGTCGTCAGAGGCCGTCGGGATGGCCAGCTCGGTCTCCGGCGGGTCCAAGCATGCGGCACGGACCGCCACGTTCACGCTCGGTCCCAAGACCCAGGTCATCACCGACGACGGCCGCCTTCTCTCCCCCGGCGACGACGAGATCGGCAAGGTCGCCATCAAGGGCCACGTCCCGATCGGGTACTACAAGGACCCCATGAAGTCGGCCGAGACATTCGTGCAGGTCGACGGCGACAGCTACTCGATGCCCGGCGACTACGCCCGTGTCGAGGCCGACGGCACGCTCGTGCTGCTCGGTCGTGGATCGGTGTGCATCAACACCGGCGGCGAGAAGGTCTTCCCCGAGGAGGTCGAGGAAGCGCTCAAAGAGCACGATCTCGTCCACGACGCCGTGGTCGTCGGCCTCCCCGACGAACGCTTCGGCCAGGCCATCACCGCCGTGATCGAACCGATCGTAGGCGCCGACCTCGGCGACATCGACCTGGTCGCCCACGTCAAGGAGCGCCTGGCCGCCTACAAGGCACCGAAGCAGGTGGTCCCGGTCGAGTCGCTCGGCCGTGCCGCCAACGGCAAGGTCGACTACAAGCGCTGGACGGCCCACGCCGCCGACACGCTCGGCGTCACCCTTCCCTGAGACCCACTCCGGCGAGACCTGTTCGCCCGGTCGGGGTCGAGCCGATTCGTCGTTCTGGGTCTTGGAGAACGACCCGACCTAGCCTCGCCGCCATGACACTCAGCTTCGATGGCAAGGTCGCGATCATCACCGGTGCCGGTGGTGGCCTCGGCCGTTCGCACGCACTCGAGATCGCCCGCCGTGGCGGGTTCGTCGTGGTCAACGACCTCGGTGGCTCGATCGACGGCGAGGGTGGCGACGACACGGCGGCCCAGAAGGTCGTGAACGAGATCAAGGAAGCCGGCGGCGAAGCAGTGGCCAACTTCGACTCGGTCGCCACCCCCGAGGGCGGCGCCAACATCGTCAAGACCGCCATCGACACGTGGGGCAAGGTCGACATCGTCATCAACAACGCCGGCATCCTGCGCGACACCAGCTTCGCCAAGATGACGCCCGAGCAGCTCGAGCCGGTGCTCGACGTGCACCTCAAGGGCGCGTTCTACGTGACCCAGCCGGCCTTCATCCACATGAAGGAGCAGGGGTACGGCCGCATCGTCAACACGTCGTCGGGTGCCGGGATCTTCGGCAACTTCGGCCAGACCAACTACGGCGCCGCCAAGATGGGCCTCGTCGGCCTCGCCAACGTCCTCGCCGTCGAGGGCGCGAAGTACAACATCAAGGCCAACGTCATCGCCCCGGTCGCGGCGACCCGCATGACCGAGGACCTGCTCGGCCCACTCCTCGACAAGCTCGGCCCGGAATACATCACCCCGATCGCCGTCTACCTGGCCAGCGAGGGCTGCGACGTCACGGGCGAGATCTTCACCTGTGGTGGCGGTCGTGTCGCCCGCGTGTTCATCGGCGCCACGCCTGGGTTCACCGACCCCGAGCTGTCCGTCGAGTCGGTCGCCGAGAACCTCGACAAGATCCGCGACGAGGACGGCTACGAGGTCCCGGCCAACCTCAACGAAGAGATGGGCATGACGCTCAAGGCGCTGTCCTAGGAGAACGTGGACGGCCCCGAGCTGGGTCCGACGTCATCGTGTCCGCGAGTCCGGCCTGACCGCCCGGGTGTGTCGGAGCGCCCACCACAGCAGCGGGATCTGCACGGGCAGCCGGATGAGGCTCGCGATCCCCCGCGCATCGGTGGGCGGGTTCTGGATCGTGTCGTGGATGTTGCCCGGCCACACGCCGACGAACACCGCGAACGTGGCCCAGGCGCCGATGCGTTCGGTCTTGCGGTTCACCATCAACGCGCCGGCAGCCAGTTCGGCGACCCCCGAGCCGTAGACCCACGCCCGTGCGGACCCGGGGAGAGCGTCGGGGATCAGCTGGTCGTAGAACCTCGGCACGACGAAGTGGAGCGTCCCGGTCCCGAGCATCACCGCCGCCAGCGCGAGTCGTGAGCGGCGGCGCGTCGATTCCTCGCCCGAGGAGTCCGGTGGGGCCATCTCGGCAGCGTAGGGCTACAGCTCCTTGACCCAGCGCTCGCCCGCCATGAGCCGTTTCTGGAGCTGTTCCGACGTCGCCTCGGTCACCTTCCGTACGCCCGATCGGCGGTTCAGCTCGCTGTTGACCTCGCGATGCGAACGACCGGTGACGGCCACCAGGTGCTGGACCAGTGCGGCGTTGTCCTTCCGGAGCTTCGACTTCGTCTCGGCCAGCGACGGGCCGCCCACGCCAACCAACACACCGGCTCCGCGTCGACGCTGCAGCGGCGGGAGCGGGATCTCGAGCGACTCGTCATCGTCGACCGTCGAGTCGTCCCACACGAGTTCCGGGTCCTCGTCGGGGTCGTCGGCACCCTCGACGCCCGTGGCGACGGCAGACATCGCCTGGAACAGGGACAGCTGGTCTTCGTCGGGTGGGAGATCGTCGAGCGCTTCCGACGCGACATCGTCGAGGCCGTCGTCGTCCTCGCGTCGCCGTTTCCACAGCGAGTGGCGGCGCTGCTCGGCGATCCCCTCCGCCAACCGGCGCAGTCGCGGATCGTCGGGGATGTACATCCACGCCCGCTGGGTGCGCAGGCCGCGCGTCCAACGGACCAGACGGCCGAGCGCCTGCCGGAAGAAGAGCTCGGTCGTGGTGTTGGTCGCGAAGACACCGACCCGCAGACGCGGGATGTCGACGCCCTCGGACACCATCCGGACCGCAACGATCCACGGGTCGCTCCCGGCCGCGAAGCGACTGATCCGGGCCGACGCCATCGGGTCGTCGGACGTCGCGACCGTCGCCCGGACCCGCCAACGACGTTCGATGAGCGCCGCGATCTCGCGGGCGTGCTCGACGTCCATGCAGATGACGAGCCCACCGGCGTCGGGTTGCGTCCGCCGTACCTCGACCAGGCGTCGGTGGGCGTCCTCGAGCACCGACGACAGCCATTGACCGTCGGTCGACAGGGCGGTCCTCAGACGCTGGTTGGCGCGCGATCGGTCGAGTTCGTCGTCGAAGTCGTGTGAGTGGAACTGACCGTCGGCGCCCACCCACTCCATGTGACCCTTGATCCGGGGGAAGTGCACCGGGCGGACGACGCCGCCATCGACGAGTGCGTCGCCGTAGCCGTACTCGTAGTCGGGCACGGCCTCCTCGTAGTCGTAGGTCACGAACGGGATGGGGGTGGTGTCGGAGCGGAACGGCGTGCCCGACAGCGACAATCGGGCATCGGCGTCACTGAAGGCGTTCCGCAGACCGTCGCCCCAGGCTCTGTCGTCGCCCGCATGGTGGATCTCGTCCAGCACGACGAACCCCTGCCGGGCGACGCCGGCGAGCCCGAGCGGGCTCGATGCCACCTGCTGGTACGTGGTGACGATGCCGTCCATGTCGCCGGCGAGCCCGTCCCCTGATGACCAGAACGGTTCGAGCGCCAGGTCGAACGCCGCAGCGGCCTGCGCCCACTGGCGTTTGAGGTGCTGCGTCGGCGCCACCACGACGAGCCGCGAATCCGGGTGGTCGGCGAGCCAGTGGCGGGCGGCGGTGAGCGCAAAGGTGGTCTTGCCGGCCCCCGGTGTGGCCACCGCGAGGAAATCGTTCTGGGCGCCGGATCCGACGGTTGCGTGGAAGCGCTCGAGGGCGTCGCGCTGCCACGGTCGGAGTCGGATCGAGCGCGCCATGGAGCGTTCGAGCATAGGAGCCGGGATCCCGACTTCCCGCCACCCGAGGCTGGAAACGGGCGTTTCCAGTCGATACCGTCGACCGGGTGCTCAGCGTCGACGACTTCCGCTCCGAGGCCGAGTCGTGGCTGGCCGACCAGCGCCGACGCGGCCGACCGGACCGGCCGGAATCAGGTGTCGTGGTCCGGGGTGCGCTGGAGGACGGGCGAGCCGTGATGGTGCACGAGCCGCCAACCGCCGTCGGCGCGCGTGAACACGTTCGTCGCCGCGACTGCCTGCGTGGCCCCGCCGTCGATCAGGTTCTCGTTGCAGGTCACCCATGCGAGGTCGCCGACGACGACGATCCGCTCGTCGGTGACGATGAACTGGAGCCGCTGGGGTCCGTCGAAGAGCGCATACCACGATGCCGACACCGCGCCCCACCCGGTGAGGATCGACCATCCCGGATGCACGCAGGCGACCCGATCGCTGTGTTCCCACACGTCCGACATGGCATCGAGGTCCCGCTGCTCGAACGCGTCGTAGAACGCGCCGTTCGCCGACCGAACCGCGTCGAGGTCGGCGCCGCCGGGTTCCGTCGGGTCGTGGGCGCTCATGTTCGGTCGACCGTACCCGCCGCTGACAGGATGACCCGATGATCACCGTGTGCTCCACCGACGGCGCCGAACTCGCACTCCACGAACTGGGCGGTGACCCCCAGGGCCGACCGCTCCTGTTCTGCCACGCCACCGGATTCCACGGCCGGGTGTGGCGTGCGGTCGCCGACGAATTCCCCGAGCGACGCAATCTCGCACTCGACTT
Organism: Acidimicrobiales bacterium; assembly: GCA_028822535.1. GTDB lineage: Bacteria > Actinomycetota > Acidimicrobiia > Acidimicrobiales > Salinilacustritrichaceae > Salinilacustrithrix. The sequence goes on along the minus strand of JAPKDO010000046.1, from coordinate 3,344 downwards.
TCGTGGCTACGGCGACTCGACCGAACAAGACGGCGTGCTGCGTTGGGAGGGTTTCGCGGACGACGTGCTCTCGGTCGTCGACTCGTTGGCGCTCGACGAGGTCCAGGCCGTCGGGCACTCGAAGGGAGGAGCTGCGCTCCTGCTCGCCGAGATCGCCCGCCCCGGGACCTTCGAACGGCTCGCCTGCTTCGAACCGATCGTCTTCCCGCCGATGGGCGAGGGCGGCGCGATCGGGCCCGGAGACGCTCCCGAGAACCCGCTGGCGGCCGGCGCCCGGCGACGCCGCGAACACTTCGACTCCTACGAGGACGCGATCGAGCGATTCGCCGCCAAGAAACCGCTCGGCCTGCTCCGGGCGGACGTCCTCGAGGACTACGTGCGGCACGGCTTTCAGCCCGACGCGGACGGGGGCATCACGCTCAAAGCCCGCCGGGAACACGAAGCCGCCACCTACGACTCGGGGTCGCTGCACCATGCCTACGAACAGCTGGACCAGATCGCGTGTCCGGTACTGGTCCTCCACGGCGGCGACGGCGGCTTTCCGGCGATGGCGGCCCCGATGATCGCGACGGCACTCATGGCCGGCGACGTGCGAGCGATGCCCGAGCTCGGGCACTTCGGTCCACTGGAGGATCCGGTTGCGTTCGCCACCGAGGTACGGGGATTCCTGACCGCCGGCGCCGACGGTGGGGCCTGACTGTCGGACCCCCGGCGTACGCTCCTGTCATGTCGTTGCCGGTCCCCTCTGCGCTCTCGCCGTCGAAGCTGTCCAGCTTCACGTCGTGCGCGCTGCAGTTCCGGCTGGCGAACATCGACCGGATCCCGGAACCGCCGACCCAGGCGACGTCTCGTGGCACCCTCGTCCACGCGGCGCTCGAACACCTCTTCACCCTCCCCGCCGAGGAGCGCGTGCGCGCCGTCGCCGACGAATGCGTCGACATCGCGTACGCCGCATACCGGGACGACCCGGAGTGGACCGATCTCGACATGGACGACGAGACCGAAGCGGCCATGGTCGCCGAGGCGCGCCACCTGGTCGCCAACGAGTTCTTGCTCGAGGATCCGACGGCCATCACCCCGATGGGCATCGAACTGAAACTCGAGGTCGAGATCGGTGGCCTGAGACTTCGCGGCATCATCGACCGACTCGACCTCGTCGACGGCGACCTCGTCGTCACCGACTACAAGACGGGACGGTCTCCCAGCGACCTCCACGCCCGCGCCCGCATGCAGGGCGTCCACGTGTACGCACTCATGTGCGAGAAGTTCTTCGGCCGCCGACCGGTCCGGGTCCAGTTGCTGCATCTTGCCGAACCCGTCGCGGTCATCGCCGAGCCGACCGACCAGTCGACGCGTGGGCTCGAACGCCGCCTGCACGCGGTCTGGTCTGCGGTCGAGTCCGCGTGCGAGACAGAGGACTTCCGACCCCGACAATCGGCGTTGTGCGGATGGTGCTTCTTCCAACAGTGGTGCCCGGCGTTCGGCGGTGACCCAGAACGTGCGGCGGTCGACGTCGGTATCCGCGATCGAGCCGACGCCGGCCAGGAGCCACTCCTCCGTGTCTGAATCCGTGTCTGAATCCGTGTCTGAATCCGTGTCTGATCACGCGACCGGGCCGGTCGCCGAGGCCGAGCGCCAACACCCCGTCCAGGCCGCCGCCGTCCACTTCGACGACGCCGTCGACCGTGCGCTCGACCGTCTCCGGGGGAACGTGGCGGCGGACCGCGCCTTCTACACGGCCTCCGAGCTGGCGGACTTCAGCCTGCTGTGGCATCTCCTCGCCACCGCACGCGGCGTGCGGCGCGACGGCGACCTCGAGGGCACGTTGCGTATCGTGGCGGCGCTGGGGATGGAGTCCGCGCTCGTGAACGGACCGATCAAGTCGTTGTTCCGGCGCAGCCGTCCGGTCAGCGACGTTCCCCGTCCGCATCGTCTACGCCAGCCGAAGACGACCAGCTTCCCGTCCGGCCACGCGTCGGCGGCTGCGGTCTTCGTGACCATGACCGCCGGTGACGGCCTGACGCCTGTCTACGCGACGGCCGCTGCGATGGTGGCGGTGTCGCGCATCTACGTGCGCATCCACCACGCCTCCGATGTCGTGGGCGGGGTCGCGGTCGGTACTGCGCTCGGGTTGGCGATGCGACGCTGGCTCCCCGGCAGGAGCTGAGTCAGCCCGGGACGGGGTCGGCCGCCTCGGTCTGCACGGGCACGAGCAACGTCCGCACGTCGAGGAGGAGGTCGGCGACCTCGTCGGTCGAGATCAGCTCACGCTTGAGCAGCGTGACGAGTTCGGTGTCGATGCGAGCGACCACGGAGTCGATCGCGAGGTCCAGTCGGTCCAGATCACGCGTGTCGGTCATCAACCGCGAGCGTACTCCCGGCAACGACTCGACCGAGGCCAGGTCTCAGCGGAACCACGCTGTCACCACGGGGCGAGCGTCAGCCGCTGCGGCGTCGAGGTGGACCAGCAGCCGCACCGTCCCGGCTGGCGCGTCGTCGAAGCGGAATCGCCCGAACTCATCGGCATCGACCGCTCCGCCAGGGAGCGCCGGATCCACCGACATGAGGGTGACGCGGCCGGGAGCGGCTGGAGCGAACTGTCCCTCGATGACCGAGACGGGTCGACCGTCCACCCGCTCCGTGCGCACGACGACGTCCACGTCGAGGGGTCCGGACTCGAAACTGAGCTGTCGGCCGGCGTCCTGACCACGGACGCCGGCGTGATCGACCTCGGAGTCGAAGGTGAGCAGAGCCAGTTCGGCGTCGATCCCGGCCAGTTCGGGAACCGCCTTCGCTGCGTCGAGCACGTGGCCGGGAACCGGATCGGACTCGACGAGCGCAGCCGCCAGGACCGCGAGCAGTTCGTCGTCGTCGAGACGATGGTCGCCGTTCATGCCGCACCCTCGGTCTCGAGGTCGACCACGGCCGCACGCAGGCCAGCGAGACAGCGCGCCCGGGTCGGTCCGAGGCTTCCGATCGGCCGACCCGTGATCTCCGCGATCGTCGCGTAGTCGAGCTTCGGTTCTGCCGTCATCAGGCGGAGGAGTTCCTTGCAGCGGTCGGAGATCTGCTCGAACGCTGCGCCGACCACGCCACGGAGTCGGGCGTCGTCGATCGAGCCCACGACCTCGTCACCCACGTCGCTTGCTGTTCGATCCGCTTCGTCGCCCAAGTCCTCGGTCGGCTGGTCACGCACCCGTCGGCGTTGGAGGGAGATCGCCTCATTCCTCGTCGTGGACGCGAGCCAGGACGCGAGCCGCTCCGGTTCGCGAATCGTGTCGCGCCGCTCGAACAGGCGAAGCCACACCGACTGGCAGACGTCGGCGCAGGTGGCATCGTCGAAA
>JAPKDO010000367.1 GCA_028822535.1 Acidimicrobiales bacterium | reverse complement strand
CCTGGTCGGGGTCGAGGCCCTGGTTCAGGTGCAGCTCCGGAGCGAACCGGATCTCGGCGTAGACGACGCCGTCGTCGGCGAGGTCCTCGGCGCACTCGGCGGCGACGCGGGTCAGGGCCTCGGGTGTCTGCATGACGCCGACCGTGTGCTCGAACGGCTCGAGATAGCGAGGCAGGCTCCGGCGTGCCGCGCCCTCGACGAACCAGGCGGCGAGGTCGTCGGGGTCGGACGTGGGGAGGCCGTCGTATCCTTGCTCACGGGCGAGGTCGATGACCGTCCCGGGGCGAACACCGCCGTCGAGATGATCGTGCAACAACACCTTGGGTGCCTCGCGGATCGTCGAGAGGCCGAGCGTGGTCATGCGGCCGACGCTACCGGCCGGCTATGCGATCCGGTCGGCGATCAGTGGTCGGGGGTCGGCCGGCTCGTCGCCGACATCGACCGCTCCGTCCAGCGCAGCGATCGCGCCGTCGAAGCGGGCGGGGTCGTCGGCGTGCAGCACGAGGAGCGGCTGGCCGGCCTCGACTCGGTCTCCGACCCGCGCCTCGACCATCGCCCCGGCCCCGTAGCTCACATCGTCCTCCTTGCGGGCACGGCCCGCACCGAGGCGCCACACAGCGACGCCGACCGCCTTGCAGTCGAGTCGCCGCAGGAACCCGGCTCGTGGCGCGTCGACGACGTGGGTGTGCGCCGCCTCGGCGAGCGGCACGGCGAGGTCGCCCCCTTGCTCGACCACCATGCGTTCGAAGACTTCCATCGCTCGGCCGTCGTCGAGGACAGGCTCGGGATCGACGTCGATGCCGGCGATGGCCAGCATCTCGCGTGCGAGGGCGAGCGTGACCTCGCGTACGTCGGCCGGCCCGCTGCCCCGCAACAGGTCGAGTGACTCGGTGACCTCGAGCGCGTTGCCCGCCGCTCGACCCATCGGCTGGTCCATGTCGGTCAACAGGGCGACGGTGCGCACGCCGTTGTCGTTGCCGATGCCGACCATGGTCTCGGCCAGCGTTCGGGTCATGGCGTCGTCGCCGAGGAACGAGCCGGAGCCGAGCTTCACGTCGAGCACCAGCCCCTTGGTGCCCTCGGCGATCTTCTTCGACATGATCGACGAGGCGATGAGCGGGATCGACTCCACGGTCGCCGTCACGTCGCGCAATGCGTAGAGCTTGCGATCGGCCGGCGCGATGTCGCCGCTGGCGCCGGCGATGACTCCGCCGACGTCGGCGAGGACCTGCCGGTAGCGGTCGGGCGGCAGCATCGTCGTCAGTCCGGAGATCGACTCCATCTTGTCGAGCGTGCCGCCGGTGTGGCCCAGACCGCGACCGGCGAGTTGGGGGACGGCAGCGCCACAGGCGGCGACGAGTGGAACCAGTACGAGCGAGACCTTGTCGCCGACGCCACCCGTGGAGTGCTTGTCGACGGTCGGACGGCCGAGGAACGACAGGTCGGCGCGGTCGCCGGTGTCGATCATCGCTTCGGTCCAGGTGGCGAGCTCACGCGACGACATGCTCTGGAACACGATGGCCATCAGCAGCGCCGAGGCCTGCTCGTCGGCGATCGATCCATCGGTGTAGCCGTCGATGAAGAACCGGATCTGTTCGTCGGAGAGTTCGACGCCGTCACGCTTGGTGCGCAGGACCTCGAGGATGTCGGTCGCCATCTAGAGGTCCTCGGGGGTGAAGGCGCCTGGGAGCAGGATCGTCATCGGGACGCGGTTGACGAGGAGGTCGGGACCGCCGAACTCGTGGAGGAGTTGGCGGCATCGACCGCACGGTGCGAGGTCGTCGCCGGTCGGGCCGGTCACGGCGACGGCGACGGTCTCGCCTCGCTCCACGCCGGCGGCGGCGAGGACGCCGACCAGCGCCGTCTCGGCGCAGATGCCGGCGACGTAGCTGGCGTTCTCGACGTTGGCGGCGGTGAAGACCCGTCCGTCCGGTGTGATGCCGGCCGCGCCGACGGCGAAGCCGGAGTAGGGCGAGTACGAGCGCTTCGTGGCCTCGGTGGCAGCGGCGGCCAGTGCCTTCCAGTCGATGCTGCTCTCCGGGTCGCTCATCGGCTGCGCTCGAACGGCCGGCCGATGGCGGCGGGTGGGATGGCACGGCCGATGAGACCGGCGACGACGATGATCGTGACGACGAACGGCAGGGACTGCCAGAACTCGGACGGGATCTCGAAGTCGCCGACCTCGACGCCGAGGATCTGCAGCCGCGAGCCGAGCGCACGGGTGAAGCCGAAGAGCATGGCGCCGCCAAAGGCCGTCCACGGTCGCCACTTGCCGAAGATCAGGGCGGCCAGGGCGATGAAGCCGGCGCCGTTGGTCATGTTGTCCTGGAACCCGCCCTGGCTCTCCATCGAGAACCAGGCGCCACCCAGACCGGCGATGAGCCCGCCGATGATGACCGCTGTGTAGCGGGTGCGGATGACGTCGATGCCGAGCGTCTCGGCGGCGTGGGGGTTCTCGCCGACGGAACGAACACGCAGTCCGAACTTGGTGTGCCAGAGGACCCACCAGCTCGCGGTCACGAGGACGAACATCAGGAAGAAGATCGGGCGGGCATCGAAGAGCTGGGGGCCGATGACCGGGATCGAGCTGAGACCGGGGAGTGCGATGTCCGATGTCGGCGTCCCGCTGGTGACCCCGGACGGGACGACGACTTCAGACCGCAGGAAGCCCGTGACGCCGAGCGCCAGCAGATTGACCACCACGCCCGAGATGATCTGGTCGACACGGAACGTCACCGACATCAGCGCGTGCAATGCGGCGATCAGGCCTCCCGTGATGACGGCGACACCGATCGATGCCCACAGGATCGGGACGGAGCTGGCGTCGCCGACCAGCGAATAGAACATGAAGCCGACGCCGGCACTGCCCAGCATCATGCCCTCGATACCGATGTTGACCACGCCGGACCGTTCGCACCACAGCCCGGCCATCGCTCCCAACGCGATCGGTGTGCCGAGCCGTAGCGATTCGACGATCAGCTGGACGACATTGGTGCCGGTCGACTCCGACAGTGCCAGGGCGACGATCACGATGAGCGGGAGGAACAACAGCCCGCTGCCCACGAGGGCGATGGTCGCGATCCGGCCGGACCGTTCCTCGAAGAACGCCAACATGGCGGTCAAGACGAACAGGACACCGATGGCCGCCACCGCGACGCCGGGGGTGAACGACAGCGTCGGTGGATCGGGCGGCGCGTCGAACGTGAACGCCTTGGTGTCCGAGCCCAGGTTGGGGGACACGTAGGCGATGAGGAAGACCCCGACGAGACCGAGGACGACTCCGATGGTCTGCAGGCGTCCCAGCCGCATCACTGACCGCCCCATCCGGACGCGAGCGCGGAGTTGTCGAGCGGATCGTCGGCGGCCTTGCGGATCCGAAAGATCGTGCGCACGATCACGTCGGCGGCGACGAACAGGAGCACCAGCGCCTGCACGATGCGCACGACGTCGATCGACAGACCGACCTCCTGCTGCATCAGGCCGGCGCCGCTGAGCATCGAGCCCCAGAGGATGGCGGCGGGGATGATCGCGAACGAGTTGGCTCGGGCGAGGAGTGCGATGGCGATCGAGTCGAACCCGATGTTGATG
>JAPKDO010000366.1 GCA_028822535.1 Acidimicrobiales bacterium | reverse complement strand
CGACGTCGTACTTCTCGCCCAGCTTGGCTTCGGCGCTCCACACCTTGGCCTTCATCTCGACCAGGTCGACGACGCCGGCGAAATCGCCCTCGGCGCCGATCGGCAGCTGGATCGGGATGACGTTGGCGCCGAGGCGCTCTTCCATGGTGCGCACCGAGAAGTAGAAGTCGGCGCCGATCTTGTCCATCTTGTTGACGAAACAGATGCGCGGGACGTCGTACTTGTCGGCTTGGCGCCAGACCTGCTCGGACTGCGGCTCGACGCCTTCCTTGCCGTCGAACACGGCCACGGCGCCGTCGAGCACGCGCAGCGAACGCTCCACCTCGACGGTGAAGTCGACGTGACCCGGCGTGTCGATGATGTTGATCTGGTTGTCGTTCCAGAAGCAGGTCGTGGCGGCGGAGGTGATGGTGATCCCCCGCTCCTGTTCCTGCTCCATCCAGTCCATGGTGGCGCCGCCCTCGTGGACCTCGCCGATCTTGTAGTTGCGGCCGGTGTAGTAGAGGATCCGCTCGGTCGTCGTGGTCTTGCCCGCGTCGATGTGGGCCATGATCCCGATGTTGCGGAACTTGTCGATCGAGTTGCTGCGCTTTTCAGCCATGAAACGTGTCTCTCAGATGGAAACGACCGGGCCATCCTCGTGGAGGGCCCGGTCGGTCGGGGCCGGGCACCTCGTGGTGGGGACGGCCCGCTTGGGATGAGTACGGGCGGGCGCTACCAGCGGTAGTGCGCGAAGGCCTTGTTGGAGTCGGCCATCTTGTGCATGTCTTCGCGACGCTTGACCGAGGCACCGAGGCCGTTGGACGCGTCGAGGATCTCGTTGGCGAGACGATCGGCCATGGACCGTTCGCGCCGGGCGCGGGAGAACGTGACGATCCAGCGGATGGCCAGCGTGTTGGCACGGCGAGGCCGGACCTCGACGGGCACCTGGTAGGTGGCGCCACCGACACGACGGCTCTTGACCTCGAGCTGGGGCTTGACGTTCTCGATGGCCCGCTTGAGCGTCGAGAGCGGCTCGGCGCCGGTCTTGGCCTCGACCATCGCCATGGCGTCGTTCATGATCTTCTCGGCGGTCGAGCGCTTGCCCGACTGGAGGATCTTGTTGGTGAGTTGGGTGACGAGCGTCGACTGGTAGACGGCGTCGGGCTTGATCTCGCGCCGTGGCGCAGGTCCCTTGCGAGGCATCTCTATGCGTCCTTCTTGGCGCCGTAGCGGCTACGGGCCTGCTTGCGGTCACGGACGCCCGACGTGTCGAGCGAACCGCGGATGATCTTGTAGCGGACGCCCGGGACGTCCTTCACACGGCCACCACGCACGAGCACGATGGAGTGCTCCTGGAGGTTGTGGCCCTCGCCGGGGATGTAGGCCGTCACCTCGATGCCCGAGGTGAGCCGAACACGGGCCACCTTGCGCAGCGCCGAGTTCGGCTTCTTGGGGGTGACGGTGAACACCCGGGTGCAGACGCCGCGACGCTGCGGGGCGCCCTTGAGTGCGGGCGTCTTCGCCTTGGCCATCTTGGACTGCCGACCCTTGCGGACCAGCTGTTGAATCGTGGGCACGGGTGTCCTCTATTACCGGGTGGAACGGATGCGATCTGATTGACTTCGATTTCTGTGGCCCGCGCACGCACAAAGGGCGCGCATGGCCGACAGGACATGCTACGGGTCACCCTCTCGGCCGCACAACCTGGGCTCAGGTCGAGGCGGTCTCGGCGTCGTCTCGACGCTGCAATCCGATCAGCAGTCCGAGCGCTGCGAGCGAGAGCAACGCCCCGATCTCGACCGCTCGGGTCTGGTTGGCGGCGTCGTTCCAGACCGGCTCGGTCCAGCCGAACACGCTGCTCGTGCGGCTCAGGATCAACGTCGCGAGCGACCCCGCCTGGAACACGAACGTCCCGGCCACGACGATCCAGAGCCACCGGGTCGCCTTCGTGGCCGCGAACGCGAGCGCCAGTACCGCGAGGGCCGAGATCGCGACGTTGACGGGGAACCCGATCGTGACGACCTCGGCGCCGGGGACCTGCGACGGCGTGTCGCGGTAGACGTCGAGCCACTCGGTGAGGTGGATGTAGCCGCCTGCGGCCACGAATACCGCAGACGCGACGACGAGCGGGATGGTCAGTTTCCGTTGCACACCCCTTCTCCGGCGCCGACGCCCCGCCGGGATGACGTGGTGACACGGACACCCCGCGACATCAGCGCAGCAGCGCTGCCCCGGGCCAACGCGCCGATCGGACCGTGCCCCCGGGCTCGTCGCGTTCGTCGGGCTCGCCGTAGTGCGCGATGAGGTCGGCCTCGACGTCGGCGGGGGGCGCAGCGACCGAGCCGAGGACGTTCCAGCTCACGCTGTCGCCGTAGGTCTGCTCCTGGGCGCTGAGCACCTCGTAGCCATCGGGGAGCCAGACCGAGTCCGGGAACCCGTCCGGGACGCCGATACCGCTCATGGTCACGGAGTTGTCTCCCTGTTCGATCGTGAGGTCGTCCGACCCGAGATCGAGGTCCGGGGCCTCGGAGCCGGCCTCGGCCTCCACCGGCGCTCCGTCGGCGCTCGTGGTGTCGTCGTCACCGCACGCGGCGACACCGAAGAGGAACGCTGCCGAGGTCAGGAAAGCCGAAACGGGTGTACACGCTTCACGAGCACAACGTCCGACCGGGCTCCGAGGGCCCGACTACTCACCGAGCGTCACTGCACTACTCATCGTGACCGACCCAAAACGACGAGATCCCGCCGACCGTGACGACCCACGGGTCGACGGTCGACGGGATCTCCCGAAACGGCGATCAGCCGGCTTGTTCGTCACCTGCCGTCGGCAGCGGGACGACGTCGCCACCCGACTGGGAGTCGAACGCACCGGCGAGCATCGCCGCGGGGTCGTCGTCGTCCTGGTCGGAGGACCAGCCCTCCATCTGCTTGTACTCGGGAGCGTCGGTGTCCACCTCGCGGTAGTCGCCGTGCCCGGTACCGGCCGGGATGAGCTTGCCGATGATGATGTTCTCCTTGAGACCGACGAGACCGTCGGACTTGGATTCGATCGCGGCCTCGGTGAGGACGCGAGTCGTCTCCTGGAAGGAGGCGGCCGAGAGCCACGAGTCGGTCGACAGCGACGCCTTGGTGATGCCCATGATCTCGTCACGGGCTTCGGCGGGCGCCTTGTCCTCGAGGATCAGCTGCTTGTTGACCTCGGTGTAGCGACGGCGGTCGACACGCTCGCCCGGCAAGAACGGCGAGTCGCCGCTCTCGTTGATGTGGACCCGGCGGGTCATCTGCCGGACGATCAACTCGATGTGCTTGTCGTGGATCGACACGCCCTGGTCGCGGTACACCTTCTGGATCTCGTCGACGAGGTAGGTCTGCGTGTGGCGCAGACCCTTGATCTCGAGGAGTTCCTTCGGGTCGCGAGGACCTTCGACGATGGCGTCGCCGGCCCGGACCTCTTGGCCTTCGGTGACCTCGATGCGGGCGCCGACGGGGATCGGGAAGCTGGCTTCCTCGCCGTCGTCGGTGACCACGAGAACCGTCTTTCCACGGCCTTCGTCCTCGAGGATGCGGACCGAGCCGGACACGGTCGACAGCGTCGCCTTGCCCTTCGGGGACCGAGC
>JAPKDO010000365.1 GCA_028822535.1 Acidimicrobiales bacterium | reverse complement strand
CGACGACGGTGAGGACGACGAGGACGACTCTGGCGAGCGTCTGCGTGTTCGACGCGTGACCGGACGTCGCGGTCTCCGCCGTCGTGCCGCACCAGCGCATGAGAAGACGGTGCCGGACGAGCCGACACCCGATCAGGCGGTGACGGAGGAAGCGGAACCGGAGGCGGGCGAAGCCGACCCGGTCAGCGAGTCGACCACTGGGTCCGAAGACACCGAGCCGCGGGTGCCCGAGCGCAGGCCGACCGCGCAGTTCCGCAGTGGCGCAGCGGTCCCGGCCCGACAGGAAGCGCCGCAGCGTCGCGCCGTCGCGCCGTCGCGGGAGACACGCGCGGCCGACCAGGACGCAGACGACGAGGGAGCGAGCGGGGCGCGGACCCCCGCGAACGGCCGCCGTCCTCGGCGCACCCGCCCACTCCGCGCACGGTGACCGGGACGGCCACATCGGTCGACGCCGGTACCGTGCTCCGGGACGAGGTCGAACGGGCGTTGCGTGACGCGGGCTTGGCCGCGGTCGGCGTGACCTCGGTCGAGCCTTTCCACGACGTCCGCCGCGCACTGGAACAGCGGCGGACCGATGGCCTCCACGCCGGAATGGCCTTCACCTTCCGCGATCCGCGTCGTTCGACCGAACCGGGACGCCTCCTGCGCCGGGCGTCCTCGATCGTCGTGGGAGCGCTCGCCTATGCCGAACCGTTGCCAGACCGGCCGGGCGGGCCGGCGGCGCGCGTTGCCCGCTACGCCTGGCGAGACCACTACGCCGCTCTCCGCGAGGCGCTCGACCAGGGTGCCGAAGTCCTTCGGTCGCGTGGCCATCGCGCCATGGTGATCGCCGACCAGAACGGTCTCGTGGACCGTGCGGCGGCCCATCGCGCCGGCATCGGATGGTGGGGGCGGAACGCCAATCTCCTCGTCCCGGGCGCGGGCAGTTGGTTCGTGCTGGGCTCGATCGTCACCGATGCCGAACTCCCGCACTCCTCCGGCCCGGTCGAGGACGGGTGCCGCTCGTGCACCCGATGCATACCGGCCTGTCCGACCGGAGCGATCGTCGACGACGGCGTCATCGACGCCCGTCGATGCCTCGCATGGCTCGTCCAGGACACCGGCGTCTTCCCGCGCGCCCATCGGGTCGCGCTCGGCGATCGTCTGTATGGCTGCGACGACTGTCAGGACGCGTGCCCACCCGGTCGGCGCACGATCACCGACGCGGTACCGGTCACCCTGTCCGCGGGGCCGAGTGAGGCATGGGTCGACGTGGTCGACCTGCTGGACGCGCCCGACGAGGCGCTGCTCGACCGTCACGGTCGTTGGTACATCCCTCGCCGCCAACCCCGTTACCTGCGCCGCAACGCACTGGTCGTACTCGGCAACATCGGTGACCCGTCGGATCCGCGGGTCCTCGCTGCGCTCGACCGTCACCTCGACCACGATGACGCGTTGCTCCGGGCCCACGCAGTCTGGGCGTGCGCCCGTCTCGGACTCCACGACCGTGTCGAGCGCGCTCGTTGCGATCGTGCTGCGGTGGTCCGCGCCGAGGTCGCGATGTCGCCTGCGGTCGCACGTTCGGCCGTCGCCGGGGGAGTGGCGCCGTGACCCACCTCCTGGTCACCAACGACTTCCCCCCGAAGATCGGCGGCATCCAGACGCTGCTGTGGGAGCTGTGGCGACGCCTCGACCCCGACTCGTTCGCCGTCCTCACGACCCCCTACGAGGGAGCCGCCGCGTGGGACGACGCCCAAGCATTTCGCGTCGTCCGGACGCGCGAGCCCGTGCTGGTGCCACACCCGGGACTCGTGTCCCAGATCGACCGGTTGGCGTCGGAGATCGGTGCCGACACCGTCGTGCTCGATCCAGCACTGCCGCTCGGTCTCGTCGGCCCACATCTCGAACGGCCCTACTCGGTGTTGTTGCACGGTGCGGAGGTGACCGTCCCCGGCCGCCTGCCGGTGTCGCGGCTGGCGCTGCGCCGCGTGCTTCGTGGCGCCGAGCGCGTGGTCGCCTTCGGCGGGTACCCGGCGGCGGAAGCGGAACGGGCGGCGGGGCGGCCGCTCCCGATGAACATCGTCCCGTGTGGCATCGACTCCAGCCGGTTCCGCCCGTCGAGCGCCGACGAACGGGCCGAGGTGCGTCGGTCCTACGGGCTCGACGATGGCCCACTGATCCTCAGCTTGAGCCGCCTCGTGCCGCGCAAGGGCATGGACGTGTTGATCGATGCATCGGTGCGCCTCGCCCAGCGGATACCCGGCCTTCAGGTCGCCATCGGTGGATCAGGACGCGACCGGGACCGACTCGAGAAGCGGGCGGCCTCCGCCGGTGCACCCGTGACCTTCCTCGGGCGAGTGCCCGAGGACGACCTCGCCGCCGTCTATGGCTGCGCCGACGTGTACGCGATGCTGTGTCGGAATCGCTGGGCAGGGCTCGAACAGGAAGGCTTCGGCATCGTGTTCCTCGAAGCAGCAGCCGCCGGCGTCCCGCAGGTCGCGGGCAACAGTGGTGGCGCCGCCGAAGCCGTCGTCGATGGGGCCACCGGCCTCGTCGTCGAGCATCCAGACGACGTGGGTGCCGTCGAGCGAGCGCTCGAGCGACTGTTGTCCGACGCCGACCTGCGGGCCTCCATGGCGGCCGCAGGGCGTGAACGAGCCGTCGACGAGTTCGATTACGACCGCCTGGCCCCCCGCCTCGCCGCAGCGATCGAGGGAACATGACCGACCGTGCCGACGCTTCGGATGCGGACGAAACCGACGATCCTGAGGACCACCAGGGCCCCGGAATCGTGAATGCCAGCTTCGCCGGAACGGGTGCGCTGGTCGTGACCGCCGGGCTCGGTGTCCTCGCTCCCGACGATCTGGGCACGTTCACCGCGATCACGTCCGGCGCGCTGTTCGTGGCGGGTGTCGTGGCCTTCCTGTGGGGCTATGCGAACGGCGTGGTCCGGTCGCGTGAGGAGAAGGTCACGCTCGGTGGCCTCTTCTTCTTGTCGCACACCGCACCTCGGGTGGTCCGCTTCCGGCTGCGCTTGGCGCTCGTCGTCCAGATCGTCCTCGCGACGTTGGCGGCTGCGATCCGTCCGTACACCGCCGTCGCCTTCGCGGTCCTCGCCCCCATGTTCGGCCTGGGGCTGATGGCGCTCTGGGGCGCACGGTTCGGGACGTTCTTCCCGAAGGACGACGGGAAACTCGTGTGACCCCGCCGTTCTGGCTGATCCTGATCGGGATCGAGTTCCCCGCCATCGTGGGAATGCTCGATTGTCTGCAACGGCCGGCCGACCACTTCGAGGGTGGCGCCGCGGACCGGACGGCGTGGATCCGATGGCTCGTCGTGGCCATCGTCTTGGTGCCGGTGCTCCTCGGGTACGGCATCCTCCTCGGGTACTACTACGTCGTGATCCGGCGAAACATGCCCGGCGGACCCCGCTGACTGCCAGAATCGCCCCTGTGATGAGGAGTCCACATGGCTGACCAGACGACCCAGCACCTGCACATCGCGGCGCCGTTGTCCTCGATCTGGGACGTGCTCACCGACTTCGACCGCTATCCCGAATGGGCCGGAGACCTGAAAGATGTCGAGGTCATCGAGCGCGACGACGACGGTCGCGCGACCGT
>JAPKDO010000045.1 GCA_028822535.1 Acidimicrobiales bacterium | reverse complement strand
GACACCGGCCGCATGTGGATCGCCGACGTCGGCCAGAACACGATCGAGGAGGTGTCGGTCGCCGATGGCGACGCGTCGGAACCGAACTTCGGGTGGGATGTCCTGGAAGGTCGCAACGAGTACGAGGGCGAACCGTCCGACGACTTCATCGACCCCGTCGTCACCTATGGCCGTGACGGCGGGTGCAGCGTCACCGGCGGCTACGTCTATCGGGGCGAATCCATCACCGCGCTGCACGGGTGGTACCTGTTCAGCGACTATTGCTCGGGATGGATCCGCGCCGTGCCGGCCGACGACCCGGCCACCGATCCCGTGGAACTCGCCACCGACATCGGCAACGTCATCTCCTATGGCCAACTGGAGAACGGCGAGCTCGTCGTGTTGACGACCGAGGGCATCCGCCGGATCGAGGCGCCGTAGGCGTGGCTCGGCCGGCCACGCCGTGCCGGTCAGCGGGAGTTGTCGAGGAAGCGCTCGATGTCGACGAGTACCCGGGTGACCTTGCCGGCCCCGATGAGCCCACGCGGGTCGCTGGCCGAGACGGTGAACGTGAGGCGGCGACCCGAGATCTTCTCGAGCGTCGCCTCGGCGGTCACGGGCACACCGACCATGGTCGGCGCGAGATGGTCGAACTGGACGCGGCGGCCGACCGATGTCGAGCCCTCCTCGATCTCGCCGTCGAGGGCGGCGACGGCAGCCTCCTCGCACAGCCCGACCAGGCGAGGCGTCGCGAGGACCGGCACGGAGCCGGACCCGAAAGCCTGGGCTGTGTCGTCAGCGGACACCACGAGTTCGACGGACGCGGTCAGACCGATCTGGAGAGCCACGCCGGTACGCTACGCGGTCCGACTGGGCCGATGTCAGATCGAAGGAACCGATGATCGAACAACCAGTGCTCGAACGCGTGCTCCACACCGCACTCTCCACCGGCGGAGACTTCGCCGAGGTCTTCGCCGAAGACCGCCAGAACGGCAACGGGATGCTCGACGACGGCCGAGTCGAACAGCTCACGTCCGGCCGTGACCGCGGCGCCGGCATCCGCGTCGTCGTCGGAGACACCACCGGCTTCGCCCACACCGCCGACCTCTCCGAGAACGGACTGCGAACGGCTGCGACGGCGGCATCCGCTGCTGCGCGCGAGGGCGGCGGTGGTGTCCGCGAGGTCGCGCTCACGCGCACCGACGTTCCATCACCGAACGACGTACAGGTCCTTCCCGAAGACGTCGCCAAGGGCGACCAGGTCGAGATCCTGCGTCGGGCCGACGCAGCGGCTCGCGCTGCCGGCGGCGAGATCAGCCAGGTGACGGCGTCGATCGGTGCTGGTCGCAAGCGGGTCCTCATCGCCAACAGCGACGGGCTGTTGACGTCCGACGACCAGGTCCGCACGTTCTTGTCGGTCAACGCCGTCGCGACAGGCGACTCCGGGATGCAGACCGGTCGCAAGACCATCGGGCACACCATCGGCTGGGAACTCTTCGATCGCATCGACATCGAGGACTTCGCCGGCGAAGCGGCCCAGCAGGCCATCACCAAGCTCCGCGCTCGGCCCGCTCCTTCGGGCGAGTTGCCCGTCGTGATCGGCGCCGGCTCCGGTGGCGTGCTCTTCCACGAGGCGTGCGGCCACGGTCTCGAGAAGGACCTGGTCGACAAGGGCGCCTCCGTCTACGCCGGCAAGGTCGGGGAGCAGGTGGCGAGTCCGCTCGTCACGCTCGTCGACGACGGCACGATCGGCGAGGAATGGGGCGCGTTCGCCGTCGACGACGAGGGGTCCCCCGCCCGGCGAAACGTGCTGATCGAGAACGGTGTGCTCACCGACTACATGTGGGACTTCCTGCGGAACCGCAAGGAGGGCCGCCCGAACTCGGGGAACGGCCGTCGACAGTCCTACAAGCACCTGCCGATGGTGCGGATGACCAACACCTTCCTCGAGGCCGGAGACACCGACCCCGACGACATCATCGCCGGGACCGAGCGTGGCGTGTACGTCGCCAAACTCGGCGGGGGTCAGGTCAACACGGCATCGGGTGACTTCGTGTTCGGCATGGTCGAGGCGTATCTCATCGAGGACGGCGAGATCACCGAGCCGCTACGCGAGGGGAACCTCATCGGCAACGGGCCGCAGTGCCTGCGCGACATCGAGGTCATTGGCAACGACTTCGCGTTCGGCGGCCCGGGCACGTGCGGCAAGGACGGGCAGGGCGTTCCCGTCGGCGATGGCTGTCCGACGCTGCGGGTGAGCCAGCTCACCATCGGCGGGACGGCCGCATGAGCGCCACCGTCAGCAACGACGCCGGGACCTCGGTCGACGCGCTCGAACGGATCGCGGAGCGCGTCGCCGCGCAGGCCGTCGACGGCGAGCAGGTCGAGGCGTACGTCAGTGCGGGAACGTCGACCAACGTCGACGCCTACGAAGGGGAGATCGAGTCGCTGACCCAGGCCGGGTCTTCGGGCCTCGGCATCCGCGTGATCGCCGACGGGCGGACCGGTTTCGCCTGGGCCACGAGCCTCGAGGACGACATCATCGCCGAGACGCTGGCCGAGGCCCGCGACAACCGGCCGTACGCCGAGCCCGACGAGTGGGCCGGCATGGCCGAGCCCGACGGTGTGGAGCCTGCCCAGCTCGACATCCACCGGCCGGAGGTCCTCACCACGCCCGTCGACGACAAGGTCGCCATGGCGATCGAGCTCGAGGCGATGGTGCGCGGTGCCGATCCCCGAGTCCGCGGGGTGCGGTCGGCGAGCTACCACGACGCCGAGGGTGCCTACGCGATCGCCACGTCGACCGGAATCCGCGCCGGTGGCCGCTCGACCGGCGCCTACGTGTCGGTGTCTGCGCTCGCCGACGACGGCGACGCGTCGGTCATCGCCGGCGGGTACTCCATCGGTCGTTCGCCCGCGGAGTTGTCGTTGTCGGAGGCGGCGGACGACGCCGTCAGTCGCCTGCTCGCCAAGATCGGCTCGACGAAGCCGGAGTCCGGGGAGGTCACGCTGGTGCTCGAGCCACGCCTCACGTCGACGGTCCTCGGGATCATCTCCGGCATGCTCGGCGGCGAGGCCGTGGCCAAGGGGCGTACGCCCTTCGCCGACCGCGTCGGCGAGCAGATCGGCAGCCCGCTCCTCACGATCGTCGACGATCCCACCAACGCCGACTCGCCGGGCGCCGAACCCTTCGACGACGAGGGTCTCGCCACCCGTCGGGTGCCGCTGCTGAAGTCCGGTGTCCTCGAGGGCTTTCTCCACAACAGCTACTCGGCGCGTCGGGCCGGCACGGCCTCGACCGCGTCGGCCGCCCGTGGGTTCAGCAGCCGCCCGGGGATCTCGGCCCGGGCGCTCACGGTCGAACCGGGGGAGGGCGATCTCGAGTCGCTCGTCGCGCAGGTCGACAACGGTGTGCTCGCGTCCGCCCTCGGGGGCCTGCACTCCGGGGTGAACCCGATCTCGGGTGACTTCTCGGTCTCCGTCGAGGGGTTACGGATCCGCGACGGGCAACGGGCCGAACCGATCAAGGAAGCGACCCTCGCGAGCACGCTGCAGCGTCTGCTGCTCGACGTGAGCCACGTCGGCGCCGACGTCGAGTGGCAACCCGGCGGTACCGGCGGCGTGACGCTGCTGATTCCCGGGGTCACCCTCTCCGGCCGCTAGACCGTCCCCGTGCCGATCTTCCACGCCATCGTCCTCGGCATCGTCCAGGGCCTCTCGGAGTTCATCCCGATCTCGTCGTCGGGTCACCTCGCCCTCGTGCCCTGGCTCTTCGGGTGGGATGACTTCGGCGACCAGGAGTCGCTCGCCAAGGCCTTCGACGTCGCCCTCCACATCGGGACTCTCGCGGGAGCCCTGGCCTATTTCTGGAGCGACATCGTCGGCTTCGCGAAGGACGGTCTACGCCTCGTGATCCCGGCGAACCGTGCCGACTCGACGCCACAGGGCCGTATGGCGTGGCTGCTCGTGGTCTCGGCCGTCCCGGCCGCGATCACCGGCGCAGCGCTCGACTCCACGATCGAACGCCTCGACGACGAGTTCTGGCTGATCGGCGTGATGCTGATCATCGGTGCGGTGCTGCTCCTGGTGGCCGACCGACTGGGCGGTCCACGCGACGCCGAATCGTTCCGGCTCCGTGACGCGCTCCTGATGGGGCTCGGACAGGCGGCGGCGCTCCAACCGGGCGTGTCGCGTTCGGGGGTCACCATCACCGTCGCCCGTGCATTGAAGTTCGACCGAGTGGCGGCCGCACGTCTCTCGTTCCTGATGAGCCTGCCCATCATCGCCGGCGCCGGCGCCTACAAGTTCCTCGACGTCCTCGGCGAGGGTGGCATCCCGGCCGACTTCCGTGCCCCCTTCGCCGTGGGGATGGCAACCTCCGCGCTCACCGGCTACGCCGCCGTGTGGGGGACGATCCGGTTCGTCCAGACGCGGACGTTCTCGCCCTTCGTGCTCTACCGGGTCGTCGCCGGGATGGCGGTCGTCGGACTGGTCGCCGGCGGATTCAACAGCTGACGCAGCGGATCACGCGTCGACCGGTCGGAACTCGTCGGCAGGATCGCGCGGGAGCCGGGTCGACACGGCGAGGCCGACGAGCCCGGCGATGAGCGGCGCCAGCAAGGCGAGGCGCAACGCATCGGGTCGGGCTTCGGTGTTGATGCGCACGAGTTCTTCGCGTAGCTCGGGGCGTGTCGGGTTCTCCTCGATCAGTTCCACGAGGTCGGTGTTCGACATGATGCGCGCGTCGTTGACCAACGCCTCGGCCACGCCTGCCCGTTCCTCCGCTCGGAGCACCTCGGAGTCGCGTACGAGGTCGCCGAAGTTGGCGGTGAACGCCAGCAACATGACGGTGCCGGCGAGCGCCGTGCCGAGCGAGATCCCGAACTGCGACGCCGTGGTGTTGATGCCCCCGGCCTCCGACGCCTGGTCGACCGACACGGCCGAGAGGATGAGGTTGTTGAGCTGCGAGATGACGAAGCCGAGTCCGACGCCGATCGAGAAGAGTCCGGGGATCAACGGCAGCGCGTCGACGCCGGGCCGGAGCACGAACGCGACCTCTGCGATGCCGCAGAGCATCACGCCGATGCCGAACTGGAGGAGCGACCGTGAGTGGAATCGGTCCTGCAGCCGTGGCACCCGGTTCGACGTCACGAACATCGACAGCGACATCGGGAGGATGATCAGACCCGACTGCAGCGCCGAGTACTCGAGCACGAGCTGCACGTACACCGGGGTGATGAGCAGGTACCCACCGATGACGAACTGCTGCACGAGCGTCAGGACCACCCCGTTGCGGAAGTCACGGATCTTCAGGAGGCTGGCCCGGAACACCGGGGTGTGGCCGAGGCGTTCTCGGAGCCGGACCCACATCACCAACAGCGCGACCAGCACGACGCCGGTGGCGACGAGCGGCCACAGGACACCCTGACCAGACCGCGAGCCCGACAGGATCCCCACGATCACCGAGCCGAACCCCAGGATCGACAAGATCGACCCGACCGGGTCGAACTTCGGTCGTGCGACGCCGGCCATCCGCGTGGGGACATGTCTGATCTGGACCAGGGCGACGAGCACGACCACGACCTCGAGGACGAAGGCGATGCGCCAGGACAACAGCGTGGTGAGTACGCCACCGACGACGGGCCCCACCGCGGCACCGGCGCCCACGGTCGAGCCGATCAAGGCGTAGAGCTTCACGCGGTCGGTGCCGTCGAAGTGGGTCCGGACCAGGGCTTGGACGGTGGGGAACAACAAGGCGGCGCCGAGACCCTCGACGACCGACCAGAAGATGATCAGGGTCATGAGGTTGACGCTGAGCGCGGTGCCCGCCGACCCGATCCCGTAGAGGACGAGGCCGCCGGCGAAGGCACGCCGCCGACCGAGGATGTCGCCGAGCTTCGCTCCCGTGAGGAGGAACGACGCCATCACGAGCGAGTACAAGGCGATCGCACTCTGCACGCCGCCGATGTCGGTGTCGAGGTCGCTGACGACGGCACCGATCGACACGTTCATGATCGTGGTGTCGATGACCACGATGAAGATGGCGAGCGGCAACACGACACGAAGTCGTCGCTGAGCGTCGGTCAAGCCGCCGGGTGTCGGTTCATCCACCGTTCGTGTGCCGTTCGATCACAGGCGGTGCACCCTAGAGGTGCCTTCGCGTCATCCGACCAGGACGAGGGTCACGATGCCGTTGGCGAGGGCGTAGGCGACCTCGGTCACTCGAGCGCGGGTCACCGCGATCGTCATCGCGTCGTCGGCGACGTCGACGACGACGGCATCGGCGGCGATCACCAGGCTGGGATCGCGGGCGCTGAGCGCGGGATCGAACGACGCGATGACGTCGACCAGGTCGCCGGGTTCGGCGGGGATGGGTGAGTCGATCGCCGGAATGGTGATCGCCCGCCATCCGTCGGGCACGAGCGCGGCGGCACCGGATCGTCCTTCGCCGGCGATCCGGTCGTCGACGAGGATCTCGCCGGACGTCACGCTCGCTCGCAACGAGGACCCGGTCGGATCCTCGAGCACGGCGCCGTCGGGAAGATGAGCGATCGGCCGCTCGAGGAGTTCGAGGTCCCCGGATTCGATCGTCGATCCGGCGTCGAGGTCGACGGCGGCGACGGCGACGTGGCGCATCTCGCCCAGCGCCGCGGCACGTCGTGCGGCGGCGTCCGTGGTGCGGTGCACGGTGAGGCCGGCGACGACCGCCAACAGCATCACGACCACCAGACGGAGCGACGGTGGTCGTAGGACAGGAAAACGTGGCGGGCGTGGGCGCATGTCGACCTCGCGGGGCAGGACCGGAGGGGGAAGTGCGCCCGGCCGGGGCCGGACACGTCGATGCTAGCGGCCGAGCAGGTCCTCGGGGACGGCGGCGATGGCCCGGAAGAGGACGCGCCGGACGGCCTCGACGTTCCGTTCGAAGAAGGCGAACACTTCGTCCTGCGTGACCGCCGGGACGTCGGGGTCGTCCTCCAGGCCGGCGTCGAAATCGGTGATCAATGCGATCGATGCGTACGGGATGCGGGCCTCGTTGGCCAGTGCGACCTCGGGGTACTGGGTCATGTTGACGACCCGCCAACCCTCTCGGCTGAACCACTTCGACTCCGCTCGGGTCGAGAACCTCGGACCCTGGATCACGACGACGGTGCCGGTCTCGTGCACCGTCACGCCCTCGGCCCGACATGCATCGATCGCCACTCGGCGGAGCCGTTGGTCGTAGGGATCGGCCATCGACACGTGATCGACCTCACCGTCGTCCCAGAACGTGTCCGGGCGCCCCGAGGTGCGATCGACGAACTGGTCGACCACGACGAAGTGGCCCGGCGCCACGTCCGGGTGGAGCGAGCCCGACGCGCACGGGCCGAAGATGGCCCCGACGCCGGCCTGGCGCATCACATCGACGTTGGCGCGGTAGTTGATGCGGTGTGGCGGATGGCGATGGCCCTCGCCGTGGCGGGGGAGGAACGCGACGCGCCGACCGTCGACGTCCCCGACGAGCAACGTCGCCGACGGCTCGCCGTACTCGCTCTCGATCGTGACCGGCTCGACGTCGTCGAGGAACTCGTAGAAGCCGCTCCCACCGAAGACGCCGATGTCGGCGATGGCCATCGGGGACCTCAGTCCGACGATGACGAAGAGGTGGACTTCTTCTCGCTCTTGTTGTCGGCCTTCTTCTCCGGCTTGGACTCGGCGCTCTTCGTGTCGCTCTTGTCGTTGCCCTTGGGCGTGGAGTCGCTCGAGCTCGACTTCGAGCTGCTTCCGGACGACCGGGCATCGTTCTTGTAGAAGCCCGATCCCTTGAAGCTGATGCCCACGTTCCCGTACACCTTCTTGAGCGCCTTCTTCTTGCACTCGGGGCATTTGGTCAGGGCGTCGTCGCTGAACGCCTGCACGATCTCGAAGTCGTGGCCGCATTCCTTGCAGCGGTACTGATAGGTGGGCATGAGGTCTCCGCGTTGGCACTCTCGGCTGTCGAGTGCCAGAGGATATCGGGCCGAGCCGGCCGGACCCATACCATCGCGGTGATGGATGGCGGGGCCTCGGTGCTGATGATGCTCGCGGCGTACCTGATCGGCACGTTCCCGACCGCACACCTGGTGGGTCGGCGCATGGGGTTCGACCCGATGGCAGCAGGGTCGGGCAATCCAGGCGCATCGAACACGACACGGCTCGGCGGCGCGAAGGCCGGAGCGATGGTCTTGCTCGGTGACGCCGGCAAGGGCGTCGTCGCCGCCGGATGTGGCTACGCCGTCGACGGTCGGACGATGGCGTGGCTCGCAGGTGCGGCGGCGATCGCCGGCCACATGTGGCCGGTCACCCGGCGGTTTCGTGGCGGCAAGGGTGTGGCGACAGTCGCCGGTGTCGGGCTCGTGTGCGCCCCACTCGGATTCCTGGTGCTCGGCGTGGTCTTCGCCGCCATCGCCAAGGTCCTCGACATGGCGGCACCGGCATCGATCACGGTCGCCGCGCTGATGCCGGTCGGTGTCTGGGCGCTGGGCCAGAGTGGAGTCGAGATCGCCGTCGCGGCGGCGATCGGCGTGGCGATCATCGTGCGTCACACCGACAACATCCGGCGCCTGATCGACGGCACCGAATCCAACGTCCGGGCCTGAACCGCCTCAGCGCACCCGGTGGATCTGGTACCCGAGCGTGGCGAGGAAGCCGGGAAGTCGCTCGACCGTGTCGCGGTCGTAGCCCTTGATCTCGTCGGAGAGTTCGTCCCACGGCACCAGGTGCGGCGTGACCTTCCGCACGGGGTCCTTCGTCGGTCCGAACGTCCATCCGTTGCGTTCGCGATCGCGGTTCCACCGTCCGTGCTCGAGTTCGGCGAGGTGTTCGATCTCGTCGTCGGTGAAGCGGAACGACTCGCCACCGGGGACCAGGCGCTCGAGCGTGCAGCCGGCAGCCTCGAGCTTCACGCCGATGTGCGCCGCCTGGTCGCGGTTGGACTCCCGCAGCGCCTCGGGGAGGTCCATCCAGTCGGCCATCGAGGGGTTGTCGGACGTCGAGCGGCCGAGGGCGACCTCTTTGGCGACGTACGCCTCGTGCATGGCTCTCGCAAGGGTCTCGGATGTGCCTCGGAGAAGGACCTCGGGTTCGCATGTCCGCTCGTACATCGCGAACGCGTGGACGGTCTCGAACCCAGCCCGGTCGGCGCGCAGGAGCGATGCCAAGCCTGAATCGTCGGTCGTCTGGACCACCACCGGGGTGGGTTGGTCCGCCAGCACGCGGTGGAGCGTCAGCGCTGCGGCGAGTGCGTCGCCGTCGTCGGGCAGACAGGCGAACACCGCATCGGCCGGACGGCCGTCGTGGAACAGGAACTCGCCGCGGCTGAAGGCGGCGCTGGTCAACGAGGCGCGGACGGCGTGGACGTCACATGCTTCGGCGGTGAGCGGATGGCGGGCCGCGAGCGATTCGACGACCGGGCCCGGGTCTTCGTCGACCAGGTGGATCCGGAGCGGCCCGGCCGCCCCGGTCGCGTGCCGTAGGCGAGCCGCAGCGACGACGACGTGTTGCGCGACTCCGGTCGAACCGACGATGACGAGATCGCTCGCCGCACCGACGTCCGGCACGTGTTCGAGGAGCATCAGACGAGCGGCCGTCTCCTCGGTGTTGAAGAAGTCGAGTCGGAAGGAGGCGTGTTCACGACCGATCGACAGTTCGCGTACACGCAACAGGTTGCACAGCTCGGGGTCGGTGATGTGCGCGAGACAGCGGAGCGGCTCGTCCCGGCGTTCGGCGAAACGGCGGGCGACGACGGCGATCGCCGCGTTGACGCCGTCGTCGGCCGCTGCGGCGATGACCGTGGTCGCCCGCTTGGTGTTCGCCCGTCGCAGCGTGGCCTCGGAGCGCGCGTCTCCCTCGACGAACCGGACCCGGAGGTCGCGAGCCTGGACCCGTTGGTCGGATTCGCCGTCGGGATCGATGGCGACGACGCGGACTCCCTGGGCCCGGAGTCCTCGGGCCATCGTCAGGCCTTTCTCGCCCAGACCAGCCACGATCACGTGGCGGCGCGAGAACCGAGCGAGGAACGTGTCGATGCGGTCGCGGAACACCAACATGAGGCCACGGAGTGCGGTGTAGCTGGTGACGAGGGGCGCGAGCACGCGGGCCACGTCCAACGTCCACGGGTAGCCGGGGTGGGCGACCGAGCCGCTGATCTGGAGCGCGAAGAGTTGGATGTCGACGTAGAGGACGTCGATGACGCCGTGCGAGGCGCCGATCGCCTCGAGGTGCTCGGCGATCCCCACGTATCCGATCACCAGCGTGATGATCAGGACCAGGGTCACCACCGGCCACTCGACGTCGCTCCAGCGATCGCGGGCGCGGAAGAACCACGGCGTCGTGCCCTCGTGGACCCGTGGGAGCGACCTCACCGGACCGTTTCGTCTGCCATGGACCGCACCGTAGGTCGCGTCTCGGTGAGAATTCCGACCGACAGGTCCGCGACTCCGAGGATCTGCCGGGAGCGTCGAGCGTGAGAACCGGTATCTGACGGAGTGTCAGATGATGCGGCAGGCTGTGGGCATGAGCGAAGTGCTCCCCGACACCATCCCTGCCGCCCTCGATCGCGCCGTCGAGGAGTTGGGTGATCGGGAGGCCCTCGTCGACGAGGACGTGCGATGGACCTGGTCCGAGCTCGCCGCCCACGTCGACGTCGCTGCCCGGGCGCTCCTGGCCACGGGCATCGAGCGGGGCGACCGCGTCGCGATCTGGTCGCCGAACGTCGGCGAGTGGGTCGTGGCCGCGCTCGCCGTCCAGCGAGTCGGTGGTGCGGTCGCCACGATGAACACGCGTTTCAAGGGGCACGAGGGCGCCTACAACATCCGCACGTCCGGCGCTCGACTGTTGTTCAGCGTCACCGATTTCCTCGACACCGACTACGTCGCGCTGCTCGAGGCCGACGGTGGCGTTCCCGACTGCCTCGACGAGATCATCGTCTTCCGGGGCCCGACGCCGGGGGAGACGACGTCGTGGACGGACTTCCTGGCTCGGTCCGAGCAGTCGTCCAGCGACGCCGTGCAGGAGCGTTTCGCCGAGGTGTCCGGCGAGGACATGTGCGACATCATCTTCACCTCCGGGACCACGGGCGCGCCCAAGGGAGCGATGATGGGCCACGCCGCGTCGATCCGGGCGTTCTGGGCGTGGACCGACGTCATCGGCCTGCGATCCGACGACCGTCACCTCATCGTCTACCCGTTCTTCCACGCCTTCGGTCTCTACATCGGCGACCCCGATGCAACGGCAGAAGCGATCGACGCTGACGGATGGCTGCACACGGGTGACGTCGGGGTGCTCGACGCAGCGGGGAACATCAAGATCACCGACCGGCTCAAGGACATGTTCATCACCGGTGGGTTCAACGTGTACCCGGCCGAGGTGGAAGCGATCCTGTGGAGGCACCCCGAGGTGGCGCAGGCGTCGGTCGTCGGCGTGCCCGACGAGCGGATGGGAGAAGTGTGCGCAGCCTTCGTCATCCCTCGCTCTGACTCGTCACTCGATCCGGAGTCGATGATCTCGTGGAGCCGCGACAACATGGCCAACTACAAGGTCCCTCGTCTCGTCGAAGTGGTTGACTCACTACCGATGAACGCCAGCAACAAGGTGCTCAAGTTCGAGCTACGCGACCGCGCCGCCACGCGCAGGGGCTGATCGACATGCGTTGGACCTTCCCGACCGCTGGCGCCGATCTCGAGCTCGAGATCAACACGGCCGACGACCTCGAGGCGCTGCGTGCGGCGCTCGACGACCCGGTGTGGCTGCTGGGTGCCAGCTGGGAGGTCTTGTACACCAACGACTTCAAACGCAGTCGCTTCGAGGACGCGTTCGGGGCATGGGTCAAGCGACGCGACGGCGACGAGGTGGCGGTGACGCTCCGCGACGCGGGAGTGACGGTCCGGACCGGAGCGACATGAGCACGCGCGCCGAGACCGATTCGATGGGCGAGATCGCCGTCGACGCGTCGCGCTACTGGGGTGCCCAGACGCAGCGGAGCATCGCGAACTTCCCGATCGGGCGCGATCGCTTCGTCTGGGGTCGGTCGATCATCGAGGCCTTCGGTCTGGTGAAGAAGGCTGCAGCGGTGTCGAACGCCGAACTGGGCACGCTCGATGCGGACCTGGCCGGACTCATCGTGGCTGCGGCGGACGAGGTCGTCGCCGGCGACCTCGACGAGCACTTCCCCCTGGTGGTGTGGCAGACCGGATCGGGCACGCAGACGAACATGAACGCCAACGAGGTGATCTCGAATCGAGCGATCGAGATCGCCGGTGGAGTGATGGGGACGAAGTCACCCGTTCACCCCAACGATCACGTCAACCGGGGGCAGTCGAGCAACGACACCTTTCCCACCGCGATGCATGTGGCGATCGAACTCGACCTGCATCGGCGCCTGTACCCGGCGGTGGCGCAACTCCGGGACACGCTCGCCCGCAAGTCGGAGGCGTTCGCCGACGTCGTCATGGTCGGACGCACACACCTCCAGGACGCCACGCCGGTGACGCTCGGCCAGGTGATCGGCGGATGGGTCGCGCAGCTCGACGCCGCGCTGGCCGACGTGCGGGCGACCGAAGGCGGCTTGCTCGCACTGGCGATCGGCGGCACCGCCGTGGGAACGGGACTCAATGCCCACCCCGGCTTCGGTGCGCGGGCGGCGGCCGAGTTGGCCGAGCTCACCGGCCATGACTTCCGCACGGCCGACGATGCCTTCGCCGCGCTCAGCGCCCACGATGCGTTGGTGACGGCGAGCGGAGCGCTGCGGACGTTGGCCGGTGCGCTGATGAAGGTGGCGAACGACGTGCGCTGGTACGCCTCCGGGCCGAGGAACGGCATCGGCGAGCTCGCCATCCCGGCCAACGAACCGGGATCGAGCATCATGCCCGGCAAGGTGAACCCGACCCAGGCCGAGGCGCTGACGATGGTCGTCGTTCAGGTCTTCGGGAACGACACCGCGGTCGCCATGGCCGGGTCGCAGGGGAACTTCCAGCTCAACGTGTTCAAGCCGGTGATGGCCCACAACGTGTTGGAGTCGATCGCTCTGCTCGCCGACGCGTGTGTGAGCTTCGACGAGCAGTGCGCGGCGGGTCTCGAACCGAACCAGGAGATCATCGACGGACACCTGCGCCGCAACCTCATGGTCGTGACGGCGCTGAACCCCCACATCGGTTACGACAAGGGGGCCGAGATCGCCAAGAAGGCGCACGCCGACGGGACGACGCTGCGTGAGGCAGCGATCGCACTCGGGCACGTCACGGGCGAGCAGTTCGACGACTGGATCGACCCGTTGGCGATGACGGACCCGGATCGCTGAGCGACCGTCGGTCGTAGGCGCCTCGGCTCGAGCGCACTCGGATCCGGACCATGTCGGCGACGAGACGGATCACGTCGCGAGCGATGCTCACGGTCGAGGACGCGCCCGACTCGTCGAGCGTGACGGGGATCTCGCGCAGCGAGAGTTGTGCACGTTCGGTCAGGTGCAGCACCTCGATGTCGAAGGCGAAGCCGTCGACGGTGGTCCGCGCGAACAGGTCGCGGGCGACGTCACCGCGGAACCCCTTGAGTCCGCACTGGGTGTCGGTCGGAGCGGCGAGCAGCACCGCGCCCGACAGGCGGTTGACCACCGACGTCCCGAGCCGACGCAGCGGGCTCGACCGCTCGACGACCGAGTCCGGCAGTCGGCGGTTCCCGATCGCCACGTCCCATCCCTCCTCGACGGCCTCGAGAAGCCTGCGCAGGTGGGGCGGGTCGTAGGCCAGGTCGGCGTCGGTGAAGGCCACGACCCGACCCGTCGAGGCCAACACGCCCGCACGGACGGCAGCGCCCTTGCCGCGGTTCTGTGCGAGCACCACGACCTGGTCGGCGCCGGCCTCGAGCGCGGCGTCGGCGGTGTCGTCGCTCGACCCGTCGTCGACCACGATGATCTCGAGCCCGCCGTCGTCGGCGACATCGTCGAGCTCGGCGGAGATGGCGGCGATCGATGCGCCGATGCGCTGCGCCTCGCGATAGGCCGGGACGACGACGCTGAACCGTCGGCTGCCGCCCTCCAGCGGTCGGGGATCGACCGGACGATCGCGATGGACGAGTTCGGACAGGATCGACCGGTAGCCGATGATCCGCACGACGAGCGATGCGGCGATGGCGATGATCTTCGCGACGACGAGCCCGGCGGCGGTCGTGAAACCGGCGCCCGTGAACGCGAGCCGGAGAACCACGACGTCGACGGCTCCGGCCACGACGGCGACGAGCACGAACGCGTTGGGCGTCTGGACCCACCGGGAGTAGGGGCTGGAGCGGAGGGCCGACGACCGGTGCAGCGCGAACGACAACGTGCTCGCCGCGGTGATCGAGACGGCGTCGGCGACGATGAGCGGCCAGCCGAACGACTGGCGGAAGAGGACGAGCAACGCGACGTCGAGCGCGGTCGGGACCACGGCGAGTGCTGCCATCGTCCGCAGACGCGGTCGCGGCCCGATCGTTCCGGGTGTGGTCACGCGGCGTTACCCGACGAGCGCGAACTCGGGGGACTGCTTCTTCGCGTCCTCGGGAGCGAGACCGCACTGCAGGACGGGGTAACGGGACGCCACCTCGACCACTGCGGTGCGGTCGTCGGTCGTCCCCCCGGACGTCCACTCGAGGGCGACCGAAGCTCGGTCTCCGTCGACCGTCGATGCACCCGACAGTTCATCGAAGTCGGCGACGGACCAGCCGCTGTCCTCGAGCACCGATCCTTCGACGACCTGAGACCACGCGTCGAGCGCCACGTTTCCGCGATAGAACGCTCGGGCTTCACCCGTGGAGACGTCGCGCCGCACGATGCACGCCAGCATCTCGGCGTCGAGGTGGGCCCACATCCGCCCGTCGGGCAACGTGAGCGCCGTCGGGGCGAAGCGGTGTCCGCCCAGATGGCTCGTGCGACGGATCCGCACGTGGGGCAGTGCTGCTCGGACCTCGATCGCGAGCCGCGTCCCGGGCCCGCCGCAGCACCGGTCACGCGCGCCGTGGCTGCAGACGAGCACCTCGTCGGGCGCGGTGGTGACGTCGGCATCGGGAGTCTCACCGACGGCGAGTGTCGCGAGGCTCTCGGCGACCTCGTCCGCGGAGACGAGGCAGTCGATCCCGGCGAGGCGTGCGCCGGCGCGCTCCCATCGGGTCAACAGGACTGTGCCGTCTTCCCTCCCGGACTCGGGCACGATCGCCTGGACACGGACGCCCGCCGGAATGTCGAGCGGAGCGATCCACTCGAGCGCTCCGACATCGGCCGGCCACGGGCCGGGGACCTCCACGGTGACGAGGCGGTCGAACCTGGTGGCGGACCCGATCGGATCGATGCCCTGGGCGGCCGTCCACGGCGCGCATCGGAAGTCGTCTGCGGGCGTCATGGGGGAAGTATGGACGGCACCGGTCCCGTCCGCTACTCCGGGCCCTGGGTCGACGGCGCTTCAGGCGAACTGTTGCACGATCTCGAGGATCTCGTCGCCGAAGTTCTCGAGTTTGGTCGGACCGACACCCTTGATCTTGCTGAACGCGCGGAGGTCGGCGGGCCGTCGGCGGGCGACCTCGGCGAGCGTGGCGTCGTTGAAGACGGTGAATGCCGGGCCCCCCTGCCGTTTCGCAGTGGCGGCCCGCCACGTGCGGAGTTCCTCGAACACCACGAGGTCTTCGCCGTCGAGATCGTCCTTGGCGGGCGTCGCCTTCGTCTTTCCTGCGACGGGATTCGGCCGCGCCGGTGTCGCGGGGCCCGGACGCCGGATCGGTTTGCGGTCGGCGGAGCCGTCGAGTTCGGCGACGAAGGGACTCGGGCGATCGCGGTCCACGAGGACGTGTACCGACCCGATGCCCCGGGTGATCGCCACGTGGAAGACGCGACGCTCCTCCTCGACGTCCTCGGCCAGGCGATGCGGGAAGATCCCGTTGCTGGCCCCGAACACCACGACGTGGGGCCACTCCCGCCCCTTGACCCGGTGGACCGTCGACAGCGTCACCCCGGCCCCCTCCTCGGCCCGGTCCGCCTGCAACGCCCGCCGGAGGTACGTCTCGAACAGGTCGGGGTCGGACTGGATGTCGGCCACCTGCAAGAGCGCGTCGAGGTCGTCGAGGTGCGACGATCCTTCGGCGCCGGGTCGGCCGTCGAGCAGGGTCATGGCGTCACCGAGTCCGATCTCGTCGCGGATGAACTGCAGCCGCTCACGCGTCGTGTCGCCGGAGTCCTCGCTCAGTTTCTCGATGTCCTCGGCGAGGTCCAGCATCTTGTCGGCGACGCGGGCATCGTCGATCCGTTCGGCCGCCTTGGCGACCTCGTGTCCCGATGTGCAGCGGCCGAGCCACTTGTCGATCCATCGGGGGAAGCCGCGACTCGGGCGGCGTGAGACCTCGACGAGATCTTGGGATCGGATCGCGCCCGGATCGGAGCTGATCCGGAGCCACGCCAAGGCGGCGCGGAGGCCGACGCGGTCGAGCACGTGCTCGCGCAGGACCGACGTCACCGGCACCCCTGCGCCGACGAGCGCGACGTGGGGCGCGAGGAGCAGCGAGTTGGTACGGGCGAGCACCGCCACCGATGCAGGGTCTCCGGCGAGGTCGAGCCCGGCGGTGACCGCGTCGACGAGCGCGACGGCTCCCTGGTCGGGGGCGTGCGTCGCGACGGTGAGCGCATCGTCGCCGGCATCGGGACGGCCGGCGTCGATCGTCTTGTCGACCCGCTCGTGGTTGTACGACAGGAGGTGCCGGGCGGCGTCCACGACGGCCGGGGGACAGCGGTAGTTGACCTGCAAGGCGTGCTCGTGCCCGCCGGGGAAGAGTTCGGCGAAGTCGATGAGGAACCGTGGCGACGCGCCGGCATGGCCATAGATCACCTGGTCGTCGTCTCCGACGCCGAAGACGTCGAAGCCCGGTGTGGCGAGGATGCGCAGGAGCAGCACGTGCGCCGGTGTGAGGTCCTGGAACTCGTCGACCAGCAGGTGCCGGTGACGGGCCTGTTCGGCTCTGCGGAACTCGCCATCGGTCAGCAACAGTTCGACGGCGTGGACGATCTGTTCGTCGAAGTCGAGGACGCCGTCGCGCCGGAGACCTGCTCGGTAGGGCTCGACCGCGCCGGCCAGTCCGGGCGCGTCGGCCTCGACCTCGACGACCTCGGGGTCGGCGAGCCCCAACCGGATGATCGACAGGCCTTCGAGATACGGCGCCATCGGATCGGTGTTGAGACGGTGCTGCATCTTCGGCAGGTGGGGCTCGAGGCGGCGACGTACCTCGCGCTCGTCGATCATGTTGGGCCGACCGCCCATGCGACGGCCGATCAACTCGTACCCGAGGGCGTTGAGCGTCTTGATGCGGGCGTTCAGCCCGTCGGTACGGGTCGCCATCTCCTCCTGCGCCTTGCGGTTGTACGCGACGGCGAGCAGACCCGAGCGCTCGTGGCCACGATCGGCGAGTAGATGGCGGAGACGTTCGGTCAGCACACGCGTCTTGCCCGACCCGGCGGGAGCGATGATCCGCGCCGGTCCGCCCCGGTGGCTGACCGCCGAGAGTTGATCGGCCGCGAGCTCGGC
>JAPKDO010000364.1 GCA_028822535.1 Acidimicrobiales bacterium | reverse complement strand
GCTAGTCGGCGAGACCGACCGGCAGGGTGTCGCGCTCCCAGCCGAGGTGCTCCACCGCTCGGTCCTGGGCGAATCGGTCGGTCATCCCGCCGACGAAGGCCACGGCTTCATGTGCCGGGTCCATGTCAGCGTTGAACGTGCGCCCAGCGGCGACGAGTCGAGCCGGATCGGCGCGATACCACTCGACGAGCTCCGAGAGGAGTCGATCCACGACCGTGGCCTGGGCCCTCGACGCCGGGCGTAGGTAGATGTCGCCGTAGTTGAACGCACGGAACGCTCCCAGCGCCTCGGCCATTCCGGCGTCCATGCCCACGACTCCGGTCTCGACCGTCGTGCGGACCATGGCCTCGATGAATGCGTGCAACTGCTCCCGGCGACTCCGGCCGCATCGCTCGGCGACCTCGTCGGGGAGTTGGTCTGCGGTGACCACGCCGGCGAGGACTGCGTCCTCGAAGTCGTGGCACAGGTAGGCGATGCGGTCGGCCCAGCTGACGACTTCGCCCTCGGGCGTGATCGGGGCCGGCCGCGACCAGGAGTGATTCCGGATGCCATCCAGGGTCTCGCGACACAGGTTGAGTGGCTCGAGCACGACGTCGGCGCCCCAGGTGGCGTGGTCGTAGCCGCCGTGGACGTACGGGTCGAGGGCGTCTTCGGACGCGTGACCGAACGGGCCGTGACCGCAGTCGTGCCCCAGCGCGATCGCCTCGGCGAGGGCGACGTTCAGTCGACAGGCGCGGGCGATGGATGCCGCGACCTGGGCGACCTCGAGGGCATGCGTGAGCCGAGTGCGCTGGTGATCGTCGGGACGGACGAAGACCTGGGTCTTCCCGGCGAGTCGGCGGAATGCGGTCCCGTGGACGATCCGATCCCGGTCGCGCTCGAAGCACGTCCGCCACCGGTCCGGTTCCTCGGGCACCGCACGGTTGCCGCCGCCCGTCGCTCTGGTCGCACCTCGGGCGAGCGTCTCGTCGAGGTGCTCCTCGCGTTCGAGCCGTCCGAACGGCGATGCGGCCTCGATCGTTGCCGACGAATCGGCGTGCGCCCGGCGGATCTCTCCGTCCTCGTGGCCCGACATCGTGGCCGCCCAGCGACGTCCGCGTTCGGTGATCCCGTCCGGGATCCGGTCGGGGATCCGGTCTGGTGCTCGGTCGTCATCCACCACGAACCGAGTCTCGCACGGGTATGGGGGCGGTCATCGACACCGCATGGCCGTAGTCTCGGACGACCATGAGCCAGTTCGTCGACGAGTGCAACCTCCATGTCAAGGGAGGCGACGGCGGTGCCGGGTCGGTGTCGTTCCGCCGTGAGGCCCATGTGGCCATGGGCGGCCCGGACGGCGGTGATGGCGGTGATGGCGGTGATGTGTGGTTGGTGGCCGACCACAACGTCGCGTCGTTGCTCGGTTTCCGCGACCATCCGTTCCGCCGGGGTGAGGACGGAACGCACGGGTCGGGCAAGAAGAAGCACGGACGCAGCGGCGCCGACATGATCGTGCCGGTGCCCGAGGGCACGGTCATCAAGGACCGGGACGGCACGGTGCTGGCCGACATGGTGCACGCCGGAGACCGTTTCCTGGCGGCCGAGGGCGGCCAGCGCGGGCGCGGCAACGCCAAGTTCCTCTCGAACAAGCGACGGGCGCCCGGGTTCGCCGAGCAGGGCGAGGTCGGCGAGGAACGTTGGCTGCACATGGAACTCAAGCTCCTGGCCGACGTGGCCCTCGTCGGGTTCCCGAGCGTGGGAAAGTCCACACTGATCTCGGTGATCTCGGCAGCCAAACCAAAGATCGCCGACTACCCGTTCACCACGCTCGAGCCCAACCTCGGGGTCGTCAAGATGGACGACGAGGTGGAGTTCGTGGTCGCCGACCTCCCGGGTCTCATCGAAGGTGCGAGCGAGGGCAAAGGCCTCGGCGGCCGGTTCCTCCGTCACGTCGAACGTGCCCGGGTTCTGGTCCTGATGCTGGACATCGCGCCGATGGCAATGCAGTCGCCGTCGGAACAGGAAGCCATCTTGTTGCGGGAGATCGCCGACTACGACGCTCGGCTCCTGACCCGGCCGCGCATCGTCGTCGGCTCGCGCGCCGACCTCGATGACGGGACGTGGGAGTTCGACGGCGACCGGGTGGCCGCGGTCACCGGTCACGGTGTGCCCCAACTCGTCGGTCGGATGGCCCAGGCCGTCACCGACATCCGCGCCGAAGCACCCGAGCGCGAGGCGTACGTGGTGCACAAGCTGGCCGGCGAGGGCTTCCAGGTCGTGCGGGACGAATCGGGCGACTGGGTGGTCGAGGGCCGTCAAGCGATCCGGGCCGTGGCGCTGTCGGACCTGACCAACCCCGAAGCACTGGACGAAGCACAGCGTCGCCTCAAGTCGTTGGGGATCGACAAGGCCCTGGCCCGGGCCGGCGCCCAGGTCGGCGACACGGTCCACATCGGCAAGCTCGTGTTCGACTACGAGACCGAGTGATCTCATGATCATCGTGGCCAAGATCGGCACGTCGTCGATCACCGACGATGCCGGCACGATCGACGAACCGGCGATCGCCAAGTTCTGCACCGAGGTCGCGGCGCTGCGCGATGCCGGGCACCAGGTGGTCATGGTGACCTCGGGGGCGATCGCCGCTGGACTCCCCGCACTCGACTTCTCGGAGCGTCCACGCGACGCCGTGACACTCCAGGCGGTCTCGGCGGTCGGACAGAGCCGTTTGATGTCGGTCTACGACCGAGAGCTCGCCCGGCACGGACTCATCGGCGGGCAAGTGCTGCTCGCCCCGCTCGATTTCATGGTGCGCGAGCAGTACCTGCACGCGCGCGGCACCATCACCCGACTGGTCGATCTCGGTGTCGTGCCCGTGGTCAACGAGAACGACGCGATCGCCGACGACGAGATCCGCTTCGGCGACAACGACCGACTCGCCGCGCTCGTCGCGCACCTGATCCGCGCCGATCTCCTCGTGCTGCTCACCGACATGCCAGGGCTCCTCTCGGCCGACCCGCGCTTCCACGAGGATGCCTCGCTCATCGAGGAGATCATCGAGGTCGACCACGGGCTCGAGGCCCTCGCCGGTGGGGCCGGATCCGACCGGGGGAGCGGCGGTATGGCCTCCAAGCTCGCTGCGGCCAAGATCGCCGCATGGTCCGGCGTCCGGGCCATCATCGCGGCAGCGCACCGCGCCGACGTCCTCGTCGATGCCGTGAACGGGAAACCGGGCGTCGGCACCATCGTCAAGCCGAGGGCCGACCGGCTCCCGGCCCGCAAGCTCTGGATCGCGTTCGCTGTCGGGTCCTCGGGAACCATCGTCGTCGACGACGGCGCCCGCCGCGCGCTCATCGAGCGCGGTGTGTCGCTGCTGCCTGCGGGCGTCGTGGACGCGAAGGGCGGATTCGGCCCCAACAGCGCCGTCGAGATCGCCGGCCCCGACGGTCAGGTGTTCGCGAAAGGCCTCGCCCGGCTCGACGCCGCCGGCCTCCGAGCAGTCGCCGGCCGGCGGACGGACGCGCTCCCCGAGGGCACGCCCCACGAGGTCGTCCACCGCGACGACCTCGTCGTCCTCCCCTGAAAACCAGTTCTTGTCACACCCTTCGCCCTCGAGCGGGCGCAGGGTGTG
>JAPKDO010000363.1 GCA_028822535.1 Acidimicrobiales bacterium | reverse complement strand
GGCCCGCCGATCGTCTCGTCCACGCAGGCCGCGACGATCCCGCCGTGGCTGCGCCCCGGTGCGCCTTCCCACCCATGCTGCAGCGTGACGATGCCGAAGGCCTCGTCACGCTGCTGGCGAATGCGGAGTCCCATGGTGAGCGGGTTCGCCGAGCCCGACACGGGCGAATCGCTGAACATGTCGATGAACGCACCGTCCTCCACGACATCGCCGAGCGGACGAGCGTCGAGAATCGCTTGGGCGAACTTCGGGCTACCCGACAGTTCCCCTCCCCTCGTCCGTCGCGGCTCCTCTTCGATCCGCTCGGCCAACGCGTCGGCCTCTCTGGCGATCCTCTGGAGCACGTCGAGGCTCGCTCGGTGACCGACG
Source organism: Acidimicrobiales bacterium (assembly GCA_028822535.1). Lineage (GTDB taxonomy): Bacteria > Actinomycetota > Acidimicrobiia > Acidimicrobiales > Salinilacustritrichaceae > Salinilacustrithrix. Next base: position 3,239 of record JAPKDO010000363.1, on the reverse strand, counting down.
AGCGCGTGACACAGCCGGTTCATCGCTGCCGCGGCATCGATACGTGCGGGGAGGTCTGCGTGATCGTCCGCGCCGTCCGAGGGAATCGTGTCGTCCATCGAGTCACTCTGCCCGGTTGGAGGACGTGCGACGAAAAGCGGATCATGTGGCAACGCAAGACGAAATCCGTAGGATGTCTCACGTTCGAAACTGCTCGACCAGGAGTACGTCATGAGTCAACGCCAGGCACGGACCCTCGCAGGAAAGGTCGTGGCCATCACCGGCGGCGGCCGTGGCATCGGGGCAGCCACCGCGGCTGCCCTTCGGAGCCGCGGCGCTCGGGTGGCGATCGGAGACATCGACGACGTCGTGGGCAAGGAGACCGCCGCTCGGCTCGGGCTCGAGTGGTACGGCCACGTGGACGTGACCGACGAGGAGTCGTTCGGGGAGTTCGTTCGTCAGGTCGAAGCGGAGGTCGGTCCGCTGGACGTGCTGATCAACAACGCTGGCATCATGCCCGTCGGTCCGCTGATGGACGAAGACGCCCGAACGGCCCGACGCGTCATCGACATCAACGTGCTCGGCGTCATCACGGGTACCAAGCTCGCCATCGGCTCGATGGCCGCTCGACGGTCGGGCCACATCATCAACCTCGCATCCATGGCCGGCGTCGCCGCCGTGCCCGGGCTCGCCACCTACAACGCGTCGAAGTTCGCCGTCGTCGGCTTCACCGACGCGGTGCGCCTCGAGGTCCGCCCGATGGGGATCGACGTCACCAGCGTGCTGCCCTACTTCGTGAACACCGAGCTCGCCGAGGGGACGACCGGGCCGCGCGGTTTCAACAAGGCGGAGCCCGAGGAGGTCGCTGCGGCGATCGTGGACGCCCTCGAACATCCGGTGCCCCGCGTCTATGTGCCGCGCGGTACCGGGCGGTTGGTACGGCTGTTCCGCAAGTTCCCACAGGCGCTGACGGAGCGCCTCAACACGGCGATGGGGGGCGATCGCATCTTCCTCGACGACGTGGACCACCGCGCCCGTGCCGCCTATGAACGCAGGGCCCGGGATGTCGAGGACGACGGCGAACGCTCGAGCTGAGGGTTCGACCGGCGCGGTCATGCGACACGAAACGCCCCTTGTCACATGCCTACGCAAAGCGTACGATCGACGAAGTAGCCGAGAACCCTTCGAGGAAGGCGCGCCGAAATGACTGACACCGACACCTCCCACCTGACCGACACCGCCGATCTGCAAGTGCGGGAGAACGACGAGGCCGCATTCGGGCCCGTGGACGACTGGGCCACGGACTTCGACATGTTCGAGCCCGGATACGTGGCCGACCCCACGGTTCGGTGGGCCGAGCAGCGAGAGCAGTGCCCGATCGCGTTCACCGATCGCCGTCAACGCACGTGGCTGCCCGTCAAGTACGAGGACCTGTCCGAGATCGCACACGACGTGGAACGGTTCTCGTCGCGCGACATCGCCGTCGTCTCGCCGCTCGACATCCCCATGAACGATGCGCTACCGGTCCCGCCGATCAGTTCCGACCCGCCCTTCCACACCTGGGCCCGTCGGTTGCTGCTCCCGGCGTTCGGTCCTTCGGCCATCGACAAGATGACGCCGATCACCCGGGCGCTGGCCAATGACCTGATCGACGAGCACTTCACCGACGGTCACGGTGATGCGGCGGCCGACTACGCGCAGCACATTCCCGTGCGCGTGATCGCGCAGATGATCGGCATCCCGCTCGAGGACGAGCCGATGTTCACTGGGTGGGTGGTGCGCACGCTGCAGGAAGGTCTGCAGAACCTGGCCAACCTGCCCGAGGTCTTCGACGAGATGACGACCTACTTCGTGCAGCACGTCGCCGCTCGACGGGAGATGCCAGAAGGCACGCGTCCCGACGACATCCTCACGATGCTCCTCGAGGCAGAGACCGACCAGCCGATGACGGACGAGCACCTGCTCGGTACGTGCTTCCTGTTGCTCATCGCCGGCATCGACACCACGTGGAGCAACATCGGCTCGTCCCTGCTGCATCTGGCCACCCACCCGGAGGATCAACAGCGTCTCCGCGACGAACCCGAGCTCATCCAGACGGCCGTGGAGGAGTTCCTGCGCTTCTACAGCCCCGTCACCATGGCTCGTTACGTCACCGAGGACACCGAGTTCAAGGGCTGTCCGATGCAGGAGGGCGACAAGGTCCTCATGGCGTTCCCCGCCGGCAATCACGATCCCGAGATGTTCGAGGACGCCGACAAGTTCATCATCGATCGCGCCAAGAACCGGCACTTCGCGTTCGGATCGGGGATCCATCGGTGCCTGGGATCGAACCTCGCACGCATGGAGATCCGCGTGGCCATCGAGGTGTTCCTCGAGCGCATCCCCACGTTCGAACTCGCGGACCCGGACGCGGTCTTCTGGAACGGTGGCCAGGTCCGGGGTCCACGCCGGGCGCCGATCAAGTACTGACCGCAGTCGGAGAGTGCAGCGTCGATCGACGCGAGTGAAACTGGACTGAACGACGGCGTCACCATCGAGGAGTTCGAACCGAGGTCACCCTCTGGTATCGGGCTCGCGATGGTGGCGCCGTCGATCGTCGCGGACGGCGCCGTCGTCGCGAAGCCCGCCTTCCGACGTCGAGCCGGGCAGCGCCTGATCCATCAACGGTTCACGCGGATACGGCTGCGCCGGCAAGAAACCAGTCGACCACGGAGGTCACGAACGCGCGGTCGAGACCGTCGTCGGTCTCGAACAAGTACCGGAACAGAACGGGACCGACGAGCTGCGCCACCGCACGATCGGGATCCAGGTCGGAAGGCAGGTCGCGGCGCGTGGCGGCGGCGACCATGATCTCGTGCAGCACCTGGGCTCCGTCGACGAGCACCGACGAGCTCAGCTCAGCGAGCTGGGCATCGTCGCGGGCCTGCTGGCCGATGGCGATCATCACGCGCCCGAGGCCAGACGTGGTCATCGCGATTCGGAACGCTTCCAGCTCCGCGATCAGATCCTCCCGCAGGTCACCTCTCGGGGTCGTGTGCAGGAGGTGTACCTCTTCAGTGATGAGGTCGCGCAGCAGATCGAGTCGCTGCGGCCAGTGGCGATAGAGCGTCGTCCGCGCGTAGCCACTCCGCTCGGCCACCCGAGCCAGGGTGACGTGCTCCCACCCGTCCTCCAACAAGACGTCGCTCGCTGCCGAGAGCACGTCTCGGCGAGTCCGGACGACTCGGGGATCGATCTCGGCATCTCGCGTCACAGTCCCG
>JAPKDO010000362.1 GCA_028822535.1 Acidimicrobiales bacterium | reverse complement strand
GACGCTGCCGCCGCGGTGATCACGGCGACAACCGCCACGATCGTCGCTCGCAGTACTCGCGTCACGGGTCGAGTCTGGCAGTCGACCTCAACTCGGCTCGTGGGCCTTCCGACCTGTTCTGCCTAGGCTCCTGCCGTGCCCGATGTCTCCGCCTCCCGTTCGATCTCCGCCGATGCCGATCGCGTGTGGTCGCTCATCAGCGACGTGACCCGCATGGGCGAGTGGTCCCCCGAGACCACCCGCGGCACCTGGGTGAAGGGCGCCACCGGCCCGACCGTGGGCGCCCGGTTCAAGGGCGAGAACGAGCTGGGCAAGAAGTCGTGGGCGACGACGTGCGAGGTGGTCGACGCCGACCCCGGTCGTTCGTTCTGCTTCCGGGTCCTGGGTGGACCGTTCGGCGTCGCACTGTGGGTGTACCGCATCGAACCGACGGACGACGGCTGCGTCGTGACCGAGCACTGGACCGACAACCGTGGATGGCTCGTCCGCACCGCAGGCAAGGCGATGACCGGCGTCGCCCACGACGCGGAGTGGACCCGCAAGGGCATGGAGCAGACGCTCGAGCGGTTGGCCGCGGTCGCCGAAGCCGACTGAGTCGCGGCTCAGCCGAGCGCGGACTCGGACCCTTCGGCGATCATCAGGAGGCCGAGGGCGACCATGCCGCCGAAGGTGAGGCCCAACGCGAGCCACCCCACGAGGCGGGCGATCGTTCGGCCGCCATTCGTGAAGTTGGCCCTGTCGGGACGAGAGGGTCGGTAGCTGATCGTCACCCGGTCCCCCGGGTTCCCCCGCTTCCAACTCGAACTCGACGTGTCCTCGCACTCGTAGCGCTCGCCGTCGACGTGGAACTCGGCGACCCGGGCGAACGTGGTCCCGCCCTCCGAGTTGTTGACCGCATCGTGGCGGACCACGGTGCCGTCCGCCCGACCGGTCCGTCGGAGCACGCTCACGATCCAGAGCACCAACCCGATCGCGCCGGCCAGGCCGAACGCGAGTGTTCCCCACCCGAACGCCTCCATCGACACACCGTCCTGCGTCGTCTGGGCCAGGGTGGTCTGGGCGAGCACGGGGGCGATGGCGATCATGTCACCATCGCACCACCGCTCGGATGCTCACGGCTTGAGCAACCGGTGCTCAATTCCGCCGGAATCCGTCGTCGTCAGCTGCCGGGGAGGGCGAGCTTCCAGATCTTCTTCCAGGTCGAGCCAAGCTGCGCCGTGAACCCCCGGGAGTTGTACGGGAGGTCGTAGCGGTTGCAGATCTCCTCGACCTCGGGAGCGATCTCCTGGTAGCGGTTCGCCGGCAGGTCGGGAAAGAGGTGGTGTTCGATCTGATGGCTGAGGTTGCCGCTCATGACGTGGAAGAGCTTGTTTCCGCGAATGTTCGCGGAGCCCAGGAGCTGGCGGAAGTACCAGTGGCCGCGGCCGACCGGACCCGACTCGCCCCCGTCTTCGAAGGCACGACATTCGTCCATCGAGAACTCGTGCGTTCCCTCGGGGAAGTGGCCGCAGAAGATGATCGAGAACGACCACAGGTTTCGCATCAGGTTGGCGGTGGCGTTGCCCGCCAGGGTGCTGAGGAACAGCGGGCCGGTGAGCAGTGGCCACAGGACGTAGTCCTTTCCGTCGAGCTTGGCCGTCTTCTTCAGCCCGTCGCGGAGGATCGGCCACTGCTGGGCAAACGACTTCTTGCCGGAGATGATGTTCTCGGTCTCGACGTCGTGGAGCATCACGCCGTGGTCGAACGCCAGCATCAGGCCCGTGGCCTTGAGCGGGTTGAACACGTCGTACCAGCGCCACGGCTTGTCCTCGCTCATGCGCAGGACGCCGTACCCGATGTCGCGGTCGAGACCGACGACGTTGGTGAAGGTGTGATGGAGGTAGTTGTGGCTGTGCTTCCACTGGTCGCCGGGGCACACGGTGTCCCAGTCGAACTCGCTCGAGCTCAGCGCCGGGTCACGGGTCCAGTCGTACTGGCCGTGCATGACGTTGTGGCCGATCTCCATGTTGTCGAGGATCTTGGCGATGCCGAGCGCGCCGGCGCCGTAGATCCAGAACGGTGGGAGGAAGCCCAGGAAGAGGGACGCTCGGCCGCTGGCGGCGAGGCCGCGCTGGATCTTGATCATGCGGCGCATGTAGTCGACGTCGGCCTGGCCGCGCTCGGGGATGATCCGGTCGCGGATGGCATCGAGCTCGGCGCCGAAGGCCTCGAGGTCGGCGTCGGTGAGGCCGTATCGGCGAGCGGTGGAGCGCTCGACCGCCGAGGTCTGGTCAGACATCTCGGTCTGAGCAGGATTTCCGACCGGACCTGCAACAACTGTCCGGACCGGTCCGTTGTCTGGGCCGCTGTCCGGGCCGCTGTCGGGGCTGCCGTCGGGGTTCGTGGGGATGGGGGCGAGGGTGGTGCTCATGGGGCTCCTTACAGGTCGATCTCGACGTCGCCGACGGGCACGCTCACGCACACCCGGATCTCGACGCCGGTGTCTTCGGAATGCGGACCGGTGGTGACTTCGCTGGTGACCGCGTCGCGGACGGTTCCGCAGGTCAGGGAACGGGTGCAGGTGTGGCAGATGCCCATCCGACAACCCGAGTTCGGGGTGAGGCCGGCGGACTCGGCCTGATCGAGCAGCGAACGTCCGTCGCTCTCGACGGTGAGGTCGCTCGTGGCGAAGCGCACCGACCCGCCAGCCTCGCCGGACTCGCCGACGAACATCGGGAGCGTGAACGCCTCTTGGTGGAAGCGGTCGATCGAACCGGCGTCGTCGTAGTGGCGACGGACGCTGTCCATCAGCGGCGCCGGGCCGCAGACGAACACGTCGGCGTCGCTCCACTGCGGGTCGGCCGCGTGGAGGTGCGCCTCGTCGAGGAACCCGGTGAGGTCGCCGGAGCCGTCGTCGAAGACCTCGACCACGGAGACGTTGTCGAACGTCCGTCCGAGTTCGGCGATCTCGTCACGGAACAGCATCGCGTCCCGCGAGGTCGCGTAGTGGAGGAAGGTGACCGGCGCGGCGTGGCCCTCGGCGCACAACGTGCGGAGCATCGACAGGACGGGGGTGATGCCGCTGCCGCCGCTCACGAGGAGGGTCCGCTCGGGCCGAGCATCCGGGAGGTGGAAGTCGCCGGCGGCGGGGGTGAGACCCACGACCATGCCCGGCGTCGCGTGGGCGAGGAGGTGTTGGCTGACCAGCCCCTCGGGGTGCGCCTTGATGCCGAGGTGGAATGCCTTCGATCCGTCAGCCGCCGACGCCATCGAGTAGCAGCGGGTGTGACGGACGCCGTCGACCTCGACGGACAGTTGGGTGTACTGACCAGCACGGAAGCCGGTCCAGTTGCCGTTGGGCTCGATGGTGAGGACGGTGCTGCCCACGGCGGAGCGGTCGACGGCGACGACCCGGCCCCGGACCTCGGTGGAGGACCACGTGGGCACGACCTGTTCGACATAGCGGTCGACACCGTGGGGCGCAGCGAAGGAGTCCGCAGCGCGGACGACACGGCGGAGCGCTCGTCGGGCGGGGCTTTCAGTGAACATATGTCCACTCAACCATTTCAGTGCACAGTCGTCAACCAAACGAGCCTGTGACATGGGATACAACCCATGAGGTCGCGCTTATCGGCGGAGTCGAGAGGACA
>JAPKDO010000044.1 GCA_028822535.1 Acidimicrobiales bacterium | reverse complement strand
CGGGGGGGGGGGGCCGGCCCCCCCCGCCGCCAGAGATTCGGGTGACCGGGGCGCCGAAGCGCCCCGGACGATCACCCGGAGTGGGTCAACCGATCACCCCTTGAGGGCGACCTGCTCCCAGAGGATCAGACCCTGGTTGGTCTGGATGAAGTTGTCCACGACCTCGTCGTCGTAGACGTAGGTGCCGGCGTACCAGTTCAGCGGCACGACGCCCGGGTCCTCGTTGAGGAGGATGTTCTCGGCGTCACGGAACAGCTGGCCAGCGGCGTCGCCGTCGGTGGTCGTCTTGGCTTCGCTGACGAGCGAATCGAACTCGTCGTTGGAGTAGCCGAAGTTGTTGCCGTTCAGCGTGTCGCTGTGGAACAGGTCGTACATGAAGTTGTCGTACGTCGGGTAGTCGGCGAACCAGCCGGCGCGGCACATGGCCTCGCAGAGGTTCTCGGCCAGGCCGGAGAAGTACGTCTCCGCTTCCTGCGGGACGGCTTCGGCCTCGATGCCGACGGCGGCGAGGTTGTCGACCATGATCTGGACGACGTCCTCGTGACCCGAACCGGCGTTGAACTGGATCGGGATCGGACCGTCGAGCGACCCGCCCTCGTCCTGCCACTCCTGGTAGAGGGTCTCGGCCTGCTCCGGGTCGTAGACGCAGATCTCGCACTGGCCGTCTTCGAAGCCGGGGATGCCCTCCATCACGACGCCGGTGGCGACGATGCGGGTGTCGTTGTAGACCGCCGTGTTGATCTCGTCACGGTCGAACGCCGAGGAGATGGCCTGGCGGAGCTTGATGTTCTCGTCGCCGCCGAGCAGCGCACCATCGGTGTTGTTGAACACGAAGTGGTACGAGCCGAGCTGGCCGACGTCGGTGGTGGTGCCGTAATCGGCAGCAGCGTCCGCGAAGCGTCCCGACGGGATGTTGGCCACGTGGGCCTCGCCGGCCTCGAGGGCGTTGTACGAGGTGTCGGGGTCGTCCTGGACACCGAAGATGATCCGGTCGAGCCGGTCGTCCCAGGTCTCGCCGTTGACGTCGCCGAGCCAGCTGTCGGACTTGACGAGGATGATCTCCTGGTCGCTCCGGGCAGCTTCCATGGCGTAGGGGCCGTTGCCGACCATGACACCGTTCTCGTAGTCCGCGTTCGGGGCATCGCCGCTGCCGGCTTCCTCGGGCAGCGGGAAGAACAGCTGGAAGGTCGTGACCGCGTCGAAGTTGGCGTACGGCTCGGTCAGCGTGACCGTGAGGGTCATCGCCTCGTCGTCGGCGACGACGCCGCTGATGTCGGTCGTCTCACCGTCGAGTGCGGCCTGGCCACCCTCGAGGAACGCGCCGATCAGGTAGCTGTAGTCGCCGGCGAGCGCAGCAGCGCGCTCCCACGAACGCTTGAAGGTCGAGGGCAGGATCTCTTCGCCGTCGGCGAAGGCCTGGCCTTCCTTGATGGTGAAGGTCCACTCGGAGCCGTCTTCGTTGGGCTCGACGGACTCGGCCAGGTGGGGCTTGACCTCAGGCTCACCGCTGCTGAAGTCGAGGTCCATGAGACCGTCGTAGAGCGAGGTGATGACCTGGTAGGCGTTGAGCGTGACGCTCAGGGCCGGGTCGATGTGCTCAGGCGGGCCACCGACGAAGGTGCCGAAGTTGACCAACTCGCCGCCGCCGGCCGCGTCGCCGCCGTCCTCTTCGGAACCTGGATCATCGTCGCTGGGTGCGCTGGAGTCATCGTCGTCGCCACAAGCTGCGGCAAACATCGTCAGACCCAGCAGCAACGCGAGTACGCGCAGCCATCGGGAGTTGGTGGACACAGGGCTTCCTCCTGAATTGGGAACAGGGAACCGGCGGGGGGCGGGTGCCCCCTTGGACCGGCCGTCGTTCACGCTACGGCATTCGTAGGGACATTTCCGTGAACGGTCGGTGACGGTACCAAGAGCGGTCCGCAAGACCAAGCATCGGCGGTGCGAAATGTCACATCGAACGGACCAAGTCCGGTCGTTCTGTCGACTAGTTCGGCCTGATGATGGACGATCGGTGTGTCGCTCGGGCGTTCAGCTGGCCGCGTCGGCGAGCCGGAAGTTCACGATTCGGGCGAACGACTCGGCCTCGAGGCTGGCACCACCGACGAGCGCACCGTCGATGTCGGGCTGACTCATCAGTTCGGGCGCATTGCCCGGTTTGACCGATCCGCCGTACTGGATGCGCACGGCGTCGGCCGCTTCGGCACCCGCGACTTCGGACACGGTTGCCCGCACGACCGCGCACATCGCCTGCGCGTCGTCAGCCGTGGCGGTCTTGCCGGTGCCGATCGCCCAGATCGGCTCGTAGGCCACGACCATCGCCGCGACGTCGTCCTTCTTGACCCCGGCGAGCCCGGCCTTGACCTGGGCTTCGACCTTGGCCTCGGCCTGGCCTGCCTCTCGCTCGTCGAGCGTCTCGCCGCAGCACAGGATCGGGGTCATGCCGGCCTTGATGACGGCCTTGACCTTCTTGTTGACGTCGTCGTCGGTCTCGCCGAAGACCTCGCGCCGCTCGCTGTGGCCGACGATCACGTACTCGACGTCGAGCTTGGCGAGCATCGACGGGGCGACCTCGCCCGTGAACGCTCCCTTCTCCTCGAAGTGGCAGTGCTGGGCCCCGAGGCCGATCGGGATGCGGTCGGCGTCGATCACGGTCTGGATCGAGCGCAGGTCGGTAAATGGCGGGTGCACCGTGACCTCGACGTGCTCGACGTCGTCGACGGTGATCTCGTAGCCCAACTTCTGGACGAGTTGGATCGCCTCGAAGTGGTTGTTGTGCATCTTCCAGTTGCCGCTGATGATCGGCTTCCGCTTTGCCATGTTCAGTCCCCTCGGAGTGCGGCGAGACCGGGCAGGTCCCCTTGTTCGAGCAGTTCGAGCGACGCGCCGCCACCGGTGGAGATGTGGTCGATGTCGCGTCCGAGCCCGAACTCTGCCACTGCGGCGGCGCTGTCGCCGCCACCCACGACCGTGAACGCCTTCGCCTCGGCCACGGCCTCGGCGACCGTGCGGGTGCCGGCAGCGAAACGCGGATCCTCGAACACGCCCATCGGGCCGTTCCAGAAGATCGTCTTCGCCTCGTGGATCAGGTCGGTGAACTCGGCGCTCGTGCCGGGTCCGATGTCGAGGCCCATCCAGCCGTCGGGGATGGTGGTGTGCAGTTGGCGCACCTCTCCCCCGGCGTCGGGATCGCCGATCGTGCCGCCGGGACCCATGGCCGTGACGTCGACCGGGAGGTGGAGCTTGTCGCCGCTCGTCTCGAGCAGACGGGTGCAGGTCTCGACCATCTCCTCCTCGAACAGCGAGTCGCCGATGTGGTGACCCTGCGCGGCGAGGAACGTGAAGCACATCCCGCCGCCGACGATGAGATGGTCGACGATCGGGAGCAGCGCCTCGATGACGCCGATCTTGTCGCTGACCTTCGAGCCGCCGAGGATGGCGAGGAACGGGTTGCGGGCGTTGTCCCGCATGCCACCGAGGACCTCGACCTCCTTGGCGAGCAGCCGCCCAGCAGCACTCGGGAGGTGCTTCGGCGGGCCGACGATGCTGGCGTGGCTGCGGTGGCTGGCGCCGAACGCGTCGTTGACGTAGGCGTCCTGGCCGTCGATCAGCTGCTGCACGAAGGCTGCGTCGTTGCCCGTCTCGCCCGGGTCGAACCGGAGGTTCTCGAGGAGGTTGACGCCCGGGGCGAGCTCGGCGAGCTTGTCCCGGACCGGCGTCATGTCGTACTTCGAATTCGGCTCACCCTTCGGTCGGCCGAGGTGGCTGCACGCCGTGACCGTCGCCCCGTGTTCCTGGAGCCACTGGATCGTGGGCAGGGCGGCGCGGATGCGCAGATCGTCGGCGATCTCGCGACTCCCATCGGGGAGTTCGCGTAGCGGGACGTTGAAGTCGGCGCGCAGGAGCACCCGCTTCCCGTCGAGGGGAAGCAGGTCCTCCAGCTGGGGTACGGCGGTCAACGCGTTACTTGCAGACGTGCGTGACCAGGTCGACGAGGCGGTTCGAGTAGCCCCACTCGTTGTCGTACCAGCCGCTGATCTTGGCGAGGTTGCCGTTGGCCATGGTGAGGCCGGAGTCGAAGGTGCAGCTGGCGGGCGATCCGACGATGTCGGAGCTCACGAGCGGCGCCTCGCTGTAGTCGAGGACCTTGCTGAGCGGACCGTCGGTGGCGGCCTTCTGGAACGCCTCGTTGATGGCCTCGGCCGTGGCGTCGGTCTTGAGCTGTGCCGTGAAGTCGGTGACCGAACCGGTCGGGACCGGGACACGGAGGGCGGTGCCGTCGAGGCGTCCGTCCATCGACTGCATGACGAGGCTCGTGGCCCGGGCGGCGCCGGTCGAGGTCGGGATGATGTTGACGGCGGCGGCGCGGGCACGGCGCAGGTCGCTGTGCGGGCCGTCGACGAGGGCCTGGTCGCCGGTGTAGGCGTGGATCGTCGTCATGAAGCCGTTCTCGACACCGAACGTGTCGTCGAGGACCTTGACCATCGGCACGAAGCAGTTGGTGGTGCAGGAGGCGTTGGAGACGACCTTGTCGGTGGTGGCGTCGAAGGTGTCCTCGTTCACGCCGACCACGAAGGTCTTGTCGGCACCGCCGGCCGGGGCCGACACGACGACGAGCGGGGCGCCGCCCTCGAGGTGGGCGCTGGCCTTCTCCTTCGAGTTGAAGATGCCGGTGGACTCGACCACGACGTCGACGCCGAGGTCGCCCCAGGGCAGATCGCCGGGGTTGCGCTCGGCGAGCACCTTGAGCGTGTCGCCACCGACGTCGATGCCGTCGGCACCGACCGAGACCTCTTCGCCGAAGCGGCCCATGACCGAGTCGTACTGGAGCAGGTGGGCCATGGTCTCGAGCGAGCCCAGGTCGTTGACGGCGACGAAGTCGATGTCGGCGCCCTGCGCCTTGGCGGCACGGAAGAAGTTGCGGCCGATGCGGCCGAAGCCGTTGATGCCCACGCGTACGGTCATGGTTCCCACCTCGGGAGGTCTGGTCTCGATGTCTCGGTCTGAAGGATCGGGCCAATCCGACCACGCGGACCCCCCTGCCCACAAACACCCGCCCCGGGCGTGCAACTCACCCCAACCTCGTTCTCGACGTCCTGGGCGTCGGGGGCCGACGAATGCAGCGTCGAGTTCGACTTGTCATTGACATTTTCATGATGTTTCAGTCACTCTCCCGATATGGACGGACCGACGTGGGAAGACCTGGCCGCGCGACAAGGTGGGGCGATCAGCCGCCGTCAGATGCTCGACCACGGGATGTCGGGATCGGCGATCGACCGAATGTTGCGGTCCGGCCGACTCCAAGGCCGGCACACCGGCGTCTACGTCGTCAGCGGAGCCCCGCCGTCCGACGACCAGCGGCGATGGCTCGCGTTACTGGCCACCGGACCCGAGGGCGTCCTGGCGTTCGAATCGGCGGCGTGGGTTCATCGCCTGTCGACCGCGACCTCACACGGGCCGACGACCGTGATCGTTCCCCACAGCGGCTACCGACGACTCGGCGACGTGACCGCGCACCAGATCAGCGACGTCCGCGACGACCACCTCACCACCGTCCGGGATTTCCCCGTGACCACGATTCCTCGGACGGTGGTGGATCTCGCTGCCGTGTGGCGCATGGGGCGAATGGCTCTCGTGATCGACGACGCAGTGGCGTCGAAACAGGTGTCGATCGCACAGATCGGAGGTTGTCTGCGATCGGTCGCTCGCCGCGGCAAGCCCGGCATCCGTGTCTTGACCACCCTGCTCGACGAACGTGGCCCGGGTGCCGTTCCGGCTTCCTCCGTGCTCGAGACCGCATTCTTCGCACTGGTGGCACGATCTCAACTGCCGGATCCGGTGAGACAGCATCCACTCCCTCGGGCGGACGGTGCGACCGGGCTCGTCGACGCCGCATGGCCTCACTTGCGATTGATCGTGGAGATCGACGGCCGCCGTTGGCATCAACGCCTGGCGGACATGCGCCGCGACCGCGATCGAGACGCCGCCGCCGCCGGTGCCGGCTGGCTCGTCGTCCGCTTCCTCCACGAACATGTCGTCCGGGCGCCGGACGAGACCCTCCGTGAGCTCCACGCCGTCGCGGCAGCTCGTGCGCGGTTGATCGACGGCGCCGCCTGAACCCGTTCTCGACGTCCTGGGCGTCGGGGGCCGACGTCTACGACGTCGAGAACGCCGAGGGAAGGACCGCTGCCAGGAGGTCCGGGTCGTGGGCGAGGCCGTGAGGACGGACGATGTCGCCTTCGATCACCTGTGTGTCGCCGGCGTCACCGATGGCGGTCGACGAGTGGACGACGACGACATCGGTGGTGATCCCGTGGGCCGCAAGGGTCGCGACGTGGTCGGCGGGATCGGAGTCGAGGTTGGCGACGAGGACGACGGGTGCGGTCGCGGTCTCGACCGCTTTCGCCACCGGCGGGAGCGCCGCCGCCCCGAGGACGCTCGTGAAGAACGATCCGGGCCCGAGGACGATCTGGTCGGCGGCGGCGATTGCCTCGAGGGCGTCGTCCGGGACGGCTGGCGACGGCGGGTCGAAACCGATCGACCGAACGCCGGGCGCATCCTCGACCGCGACCTGACCACGGACCTCGCCCGCGTCGGTGATCGCGACGAGTTCGACCGGCTCGGTCGTGACCGGCAGGACCCGTACGCGCTCGGCATCGAGCCCCAACCACCGGGCTGCGAGGTCGGCCGCGGCGACGAGGTCGTGGCCGGCATCGACCAGTCCGGCGAGCAACAGGTTTCCGACGGCATGTCCAGCAAGCGAGCCGGCGTGGAATCGGTGTTCGAAGCCGGCGGCCATGGTCGCGTCCGGGGCGAGTGCGGACAGGCATCGGCGGAGGTCGCCGGGGGCGGGCATGGGCAACTCGGCCCGGATGCGTCCGCTCGACCCCCCGTCGTCGCCGGTCGCCACCACGGCGGTGACGCTGCCGGCGTAGGTGTCGATCGCGCGCAGCGACATGGCCAGTCCGTGACCACCGCCGATCGCGACCACGCGGGGGCCGCCGTCGACCGTCACTTCTCGATGTCCCGATGGCTGACCGAGACGGGCGTCCCGAGGGCTTCGAGGCGTCGACCGAGTTCCTCGGAGATGGCCACCGATCGGTGGCGGCCACCGGTGCAACCGATCGCGATGCTGAGGTACGCCTTGCCCTCCCGGCGGTAGGCGGGGACCAGCAGCTCGAACAGGTCGGAGATCTTGTCGACGAATGCCTGCGCCTCATCGGAAGCCAGCACGTGGTCGCGCACGGCAGGATCGAGGCCGGTGAGTGGACGAAGCTCGTCGACCCAGTGCGGGTTGGGCAGGAAACGCACGTCGAACACCACGTCGGCGTCGATCGGCAAGCCGTGCTTGAAGCCGAAGGAGCGGACGGCGGTCTGCATGCCGACGTCCGCCTCGGGCTGACCGAACGCCCCACGGATCCGATCGCGCAGCTGGTGGACATTGAGTTCGGTGGTGTCGATGATGACGGCGGCATCGGCGCGCACCGGCTCGAGCAGCGACCGTTCGGCCTCGATGGCGTCCTCCAGCGTGTCGCCCGTGCTCAGCGGGTGACGCCGCCGGGTCTGCTCGTAGCGCCGCACCAGTTCTCGAGTCGAGCACTCCAGGAAGAGGATGCGTACCCGACCGGCGGATCGGCGGAGGTCGGCGATGGCACCGAGGAGGTCGGAGTCGTAGTGACCGGTGCCGGCGACGAGCGCGACCCGGTCGATGGCCGAGCCGGGTGCGTCGGCGAGTTCGGAGACCTTGGACATGAGCGTCGGTGGCAGGTTGTCGATGACGAACCAGCCGAGGTCCTCGAAGTCGTTCGCGGCCTGGGACCGGCCCGCACCCGAGAGCCCGGCGATCACCACGTAGTCGCTCATGCGCACCTGCCGGTCATGGGGCGCAGGCTACCGATGTCGATCAACGCAACTTCTCGGTGCGGAGGAACAGCAACCGGGGGATCTCGGCGGCGTCGGTGTACTCGGGTGCACGAGCCAGGAAACCAGGCGGCGGGCCAGGCTCCTCCATGCGCGTGACCATCAGACCGTTGTCGGTCAGCGCGTTGACATAGCGGCTGAGCGGTCGGTGGATGAACGGGATGTGGACGCCCTTCTCGACCTCTTCGATGGTCGCCGCCTCGCGCAGGTACGCGCCGACACGCCAGTACTGCTCAGGCGGATCGACGAACTGATCGTCGATCCACCCGCTGTCGGGCGTCTGCAACAACGGGTGATTCAGGAAGAAGAGGAACCGCCCGCCGGGTTCGAGGACCCGGGAGACTTCGGCGATGGCCGCGTCGACCTCGGAGATGTGCTCGAAGACCAGGCAGGCGATGACGACGTCGAACCGCGAGTCGGCGAACGGGAGCGCGGCCGCTCCGGCACCGAGATAGCGAGGTCCTCCCCCACGGTCGGCAGCCACCCGCACCTGGTTCCATGTCGGGTCGAGGCCGACGACGTCGGCACCCATCCCGCTCGCGAGGCGGGCGACCTGTCCCTCCCCCGTTCCCACATCGAGGACGCGGGCGGCGCCGGAGAGGTGATCGGCAGCCAGCGGGAGGATCTGTTCTTCGTACTCGGGGTCGACGCCGGCGGTGAATCCGTCCTGCCACCAGTCCGCGTGTCGTTCCCAGAGGTCGTCGTCGCTCACCCGGGCATCATGACGTCTGGGCTGACGGCACGGGAACCCGGATTGCGGTCGAGGTCTCGCGGATCATGAGAACGCCTCCGATCACGACGAGCGCGACGAGCGGATCTGCATCGAACGTCGACGCTCCCAGATGGAGCAGGCCGCCGATCCAGCCGGCGACGACCACCCATCGGTGGCGCGGAGCACGGTCCAGGAGGACGATCCCCGCCAGCATCAGCAATCCTGCGTCGTAGTAGAGGGCGTGGGGCGAGACGAGGACCCCCGTCACGGCTGTCGTGACGACCAGGAGATCCACCGGCACCGGCCGCCCCCCGGTGGTAGCCCTCAACCAGAGCAGGGCAACGGTCGCTGCGATGACAGCGGCCAAGCCATACCCCACGACCAGCGCCGACGTGCTGTCGATACCGAATACCGCTTCGGAGAAGCCTGGGATCGAGACGAAGTTGCTCACGTTGAAGGGCGTGTCGAACTCGTCGAGGAAACGCACGGCGTCGATCCACGCGGCCAACCAGGTCGGGTCGGTCACGACAGCAGCAGTGAGGAACAGCACCACGGCAGTCGTTGCCGCACCCGACAGCGCTCGCCAACGCCGGGCAAGGAGAAGCACACCGAGAAACGGCAGAGCGAACGGAGGCTTGAACAGGAGGAGGCCGACTGCGATGCCACCGACGAACTCGCGGTCGTCCTCCAGACATCGCCACACGATCGCGACGAGGAGCAGTGTCAGCGCAGTGTTCTGTCCACCGGTCACCCCCCGAAAGAGGGGGTAGAAGGTGATGGCGGCGGTGAACGACTCGAGCGGGTGGTCGCGCACGATTCGGTTGCAGGGCCGCAGCAACCAGATCGCCGCCGCAAGCGCAGCAGCCATGAGCGCCGTGTGCAGGACGTATCCGCCCGTGAAACCGAACACGGAGAGGCCCATGTATGGGACGACGAAGAAAGCCGGGTATCCGAAATAGAGTTGTCCGTCATCCCCCGCATCGAGGTAGGGCTCCTGCGCTCGGGCCTGCTGGCTCGGGTCGTAGAACGCGACGGCGTCGAGGCTCAGATCCTGGCGGGCGAGCTCTCCGGCAGCGTGAAACGACGGATAGTCGCCGCCGAGTCCGCCGGAGATCGCTTCTGGACCTTCGGCGGTGATCGCCACCACGCCCACCGCCATCACGATCGAGGCGAGGACGGCGATGCAGATCCGTCGACGTTGGTCCGGTCCGAAGACCGACGAACTCGTCAACGTCCTGGCCGGTGAACGTGATCCCAGAGGTTCTGCGCGACGTCGTCGGGAAGCCAGCTCAACGCCTGCAACTCGTCGATGGTCGCCGCCTTCACCTTCTTCACAGAGCCCAACTCTTTCACCAACCGCTTCCGCCGTACGGGACCCAGGCCCGGCACGTCGTCGAGCGAGGACTTGGTCATGCGTTTGTCGCGCAGCTGGCGGTGATAGGTGATGGCGAATCGGTGCGACTCGTCACGCAGCCGCTGGAGCAGGTAGAGCGCTTCGGACTGACGCGGTATGCGGATCGCATCCGCGCGACCGGGCACGAAGACCTCCTCGAACTGCTTGGCCAGCGACGCCACAGGGATCTCGTCCCGAAGCCCGAGCTCATCGAGCACCTTGATCGCGCTGGTCAGCTGGCCCTTGCCGCCGTCCACCAGCAGCAGCTGCGGCGGATAGGCGAACTTGTTCGGTCGCTCCCCCACCGGTTTGCGACGCTCGGACAGGTACGCGGTGAGGCGTCGGCGCAGCACCTCCTCCATGGCGGCGAAATCGTCGTTCCCCTCGACCTCCTTGATCTTGAACCTGCGGTACTCCGACTTCTTCGGGAGGCCGTCCTCGGTGACGACCATCGAGCCCACGTAGTCGCTTCCCTGGAGGTGCGACATGTCGTAGCACTCGATCCGCAGCGGTGCCTCCGGGAGACCGAGATGCTCCTGCAGTTCGTTGAGTGCGCGGGCCCGGCTGTTGTGGTCGCTCGCCCGTTTGAGGCGGTGCCGGGTGAAGGCCTCCTTGGCGTTGCTGGTCACCGTCTCCTGGAGACGCACCTTCTCCCCGCGCTGCGGGACCTTGATCTCGACCCGGCTGCCCCGCAACTCGGTCAGGTACTCCTCGTAGAGGGCTGGGTCGTCCGGCATGGTCGGGACGAGGACCTGCTTGGGGATCCCGAGCGGCGGATCGTCGTACAGACCTTCGAGGACGTGCTCGAGGAGCTGGCCCGGCGTGAGCTCCTCGACCTTGTCGACGATGAACCCCTTCCGGCCGACCACGCGACCCTTCCGTACGAAGAACACCTGGACGGCGGCTTCGAGGTCGTCCTCCGCGATCCCGAGGACGTCGAGGTCCTCGGAGCGGTCGCCGACCATCTGTTGTTTTGCGATCGCCTTGCGAACGCTCGTCAGTTGGTCGCGCAGCCGCGCCGCTTTCTCGAACTCGAGCTCCGACGCGGCCGAGGCCATGTCCGCTTCCATGCGCTCGACGACCGCATCGGTCTCGCCGTCGAGGAAGTCGAGCAACTCCTTCGTCATGTGCTGATAGTCCTCGGACTCCACCTCCCCCACACACGGTCCCGAGCACTTCTCGATGTGGAACAGCAGGCAAGGCCGACCGAGCTTCTGGTGGCTCTCGAACTTGTTGTTCGAACACGTGCGCAACGGGAACGTGCGGAGGAGCAGATCGAGCGTCTCCCGGATCGCGTACGCGTTGGCATAGGGCCCGAAGTACTGGACGCCCTTCTTCTTCTTGCCCCGCATCACCATCGGCCGTGGCCATTCGTCGGACACGGTGACGGCGAGGAACGGGTAGCTCTTGTCGTCGCGCAGCCGGACGTTGAAGCGCGGTTGGTGTCGCTTGATGAGGTTGTACTCGAGCATCAACGCTTCGACGTCGTTGCGGACCTGGATCCACTCGACCGTCTCGGCCGTCGCCACCATCTGCGCCGTGCGCGCATGCATGTTGCGTGGGTTCTGGAAGTAATTGCTCAGCCGCTGGCGAAGGCTCTTGGCCTTGCCGACGTAGATGACACGACCGTGCACATCCTTGAACTGGTACGAGCCAGGAGCGTCCGGGATCGTTCCGGCTGGAGGGCGTTGGACCACGTGCTCAGGCTAGGAGCGACAGCCGACGCGACGGCGGCGAGATCACCGAAGCGTCAGTGCCGCAGTCGAGTGACCAACCACCCCGATGAGCACGAGCAATCCGAACAGCCGATTCCGTCGTGGATCTGTGCGGACCTGGTCGAGATAGGTCCAGAACAACAGAGGAGCGCAGGCCACCAGAGCTTCGAGCGGGTACCGATAGAAGAGAAAGCCTGCACCACCGGACGCTCGATGGATCGTCCAGTGCATCAGCAGGTAGATCGCTCCTCCGATCGCCGGGCCACGGCACCAGACCGGCGACGTGCGGTAGGCCCGAGGGACACGCGCAAGGAGGAGCGCCACGAACGGCGACCAGGTGAGGAGCCCGTATCGCGGATGCAACAGCCCGCGCAGGTAGTTGAGCGGGTACCAGAGCGGCCCCAGTCCCTCGGTATCGGAGAACACGTCGCCTCCGCGATACCCGCCCTGAATCGACGGTGTTCCGAAGACGACAGCATTCGTCGCGATGACGGAGCCGATACCGATCCCGACCCCGGCCCCGACGGCAACGGCGATCCACCGGCGGTGAGAGAAGAGGTGACGGAGTGCGACAACTCCGCCGACAACGGCATTGAACGGCCGAACCGCGGCAGCGATCCCATACCCGAGCGCACTCGTCGCGGCCTGCGTCCGTGCGGTCGCGTAGCCGCCGATCGCCAGCCAGAAGACCCCCGGGGTGTGCTGCCAGAGTTCGTCCGCAGCAACGCTCCACAACGAGGTCCCCAATCCGGTCGTGTAGGCAGCGAGAACAGCGACGGACCCCGCCGCCATCTGCCGGAACGTCAATGCCATGGTGCCGACAGCCGCTCCCACGAGGAGGACTGATGTCAGTGCTCCTGGCCACGCCGGCGGCACCCGGTAGTCCTCGATGGGCCGGGGCGGCGGGCTCGTGATCGGGTCGGCGACAAGACCGACCGTGTGCCCGCGAGCCAACAGATACAGAGGGACGGCGTGCAGGCTCGCCGCTGGTTGGTATCGCGAGGCGAGCCGACCGCCGTCGGTGTCGATGATGGACACGCCGTAGTCGCGGAGCTCCGTGAGTTGCGCGTCCTCATCGAGGTAGAGCGAGCCACGTTCAGCCACCGCGCGCGCAGTCAAGAGGTTCGTGAACGAGTCGGGACTCTGGGCAACCCACCAAGACGCGGTCAGCGCGTAGACGATGGCCACCGGGACGGCCGCCAACAGGAACGTCGCGTACGGAGATCGGTCAGCGAGACCCAAGACCGCCCGGGAGCGCGCACGCAGGCGATCCATCACTCGAGCGACTGTAGAATCCTGGCCGTATCCGCTGCGGGACGGTCAGTCTGCCCTCGTGCCCGAGGTCAACGGTCGGCCCCATCGGCGGGGTCGCTCAGTTCGACCGGCGCCGCAGTCATCGACGAAGGAATCTCGAGATCGAGGAGCCCGAGGACGGTGGGCGCAACCGAGCGCAACGACACGCGCTCGGCGATGTCCCGGCGCTGCCCCGTGCGCGTCCACCAGATGCCGTCGGGGTGGTGATAGCCGCTCTTGGCGGACTCCGATCGGTAGAACAAGGAATGGAACGGCGTCTCCGCGCCGCCGACGCCGACCAGCATCGCGTTCGGTGCCACCTCGTCGTGGATGCAACAGCCGGTGAACACATCGGTCCCGACGACGCGCACAGCGAACGCGGGGCGCCCGTCGACCGCCGCTCCGCGAAGGAGCGTCGCCGCGGCGTCTGCCGCTGCTTCGTCGGCGAAGAGAAGGTGGAACTGCTCCGCCATCACGGGTGCGACCTGTTCGACCATGCGAATCCCGAGGGCATCGATCACGGTGTCGAACCGGTTCGGCCGGTACACGAACTTCCCCCCAGTGGCCTCCGCCTGCAGGTACGGCTGCTGCGACAGGGCCGTGCACAGCATCAGGGTCGTGTCCGTGCCCTCGACGAGATCGAACGCCTCACCGATGATCACGTCCATCTGGCGGTAGCCGTGCAGGATCGCATCGCCGTAGGCACGTTGCTGCTCCGCCGTGGGTTGGTGGAGAAACGCGTCCGGTTCGAGATTCCGCCAGTAGACGTGCTGGTAGTGGGCGGTGCTGTTGGAGAAGAACGATGCGAACCGTGGTTTGTCGTGTCGCCAGTACCAGCGAAAGACATCCCACTGGAATCGGTCGAGCACCGATGCTCTCGCCCAGGCGCCGCGCCGACCGCGACGTTCGGCGACCAACTGCGTGACGACCGCCCGGACGGTTCGGCGACTCAGGCCGTGTCGGATCTGGTGGACGGCGAAGCTCGCCACCTGACGGAGCCCCATCCTCGCCGAGTCGTTGCTGTGCTCCTGGACGTTCTGACGCACAAAATCCGCGTACGTCCGAAGGCTGCTCGGGTGAGGGACGCACACCGGGTTCCATGGATCCGGGAGATAGCGCCCGTCGCCGGCCGCTCGGGCTGGCAGGTTCATGGAACCGCACAACCAGACCGCACCCCCCGCTGACGCCACCACCTGCCCGATCGTCGTGTGGGTGAGCCGGTCAGCCTCGCCGAGCTTTTCGATCCTGTGGTCGGACCGGGCGACACCGGTGTGGACCGTGACCCACTGGATCCAGGGCTCGAGGCCGTCCTGTGACTCGTCCGGGTCCGTGATGGCGGTGGCGGACTCCGAACGAAGCCGCTCGAAGTTCGGAAGGTGCCCTTCGGCGATGAACCGATCCATCAGGCGGGGCGAGAGTTCGTTGAACTCGAGCAACAACACCGACGACATCGCATTGAAGCGTACCGAAGGCGTCCAATGGTTCTCGCGCTGCCGATGAGCGCTCAGGGCCCCGACGGAATGCGATGGGCACCATCCCGGTTGTACGTGGTGTCGGAGCTATCATCCGACGTGCCGGCCCGGAATCACCGGCAACCATTTCAGGATCCGTGGACAACATCACCGTGGGAGAGGCGACCGGGCTGTCCCTACTGTCCACCGAACGGATCCTCCACTCCTCTTGATCGGGGAATCCAGACATGCTCAGACTCCAACTCCCGCTGCCGGACCGCTACGCCGACGCGTCGCTGGACGACCTCGCCTCACGCGTCGCGGCTGCCAAGGAGACGCTCGGTGAGCGGCTCTTCATCCTCGGGCACCACTACCAACGCGACGAGGTCATCGCCTTCGCCGATGCGCGCGGTGACAGCTACAAGCTGTCGGTGCTCGCTCAGGAGCGGCCCGAGGCCGAGTACATCGTCTTCTGCGGCGTCCACTTCATGGCCGAGTCGGCCGACATCCTCACCGGCGACCACCAGCAGGTGGTCCTTCCCGACCTGAACGCCGGGTGCTCCATGGCCGACATGGCCAACATCGACCAGGTCGAGGAGGCATGGGAATCACTCGCTGACGTCGTCGACATCGAGCGCCTGGTGCCGATCACCTACATGAACTCATCGGCAGCCATCAAGGCGTTCGTCGGGCGCCACGGTGGTGCTGTCTGCACCTCGAGCAACGCCCGAGCGGTCCTCGAGTGGGCGTTCGACCAGGGCGACCAGGTCCTCTTCTTCCCGGACCAGCACCTTGGCCGGAACACCGGCATCGACATGGGGTACACGCTCGACGACATGGCCGTGTGGAACCCGCGCTTCGAACTCGGTGGACTCACCGAGGCACAGGCCAAGGAATCCTCGATCCTGTTGTGGAAGGGCCACTGCTCGATTCACCAGCGCTTCTCCGCCGAGCAGGTCGCCACATTCCGGGCCGATCATCCGGATGGACTCGTCGTCATCCACCCCGAGGCCCCGCACGAGGCGATCGCCGTCGCGGACGAGGTCGGCTCCACGAGCAAGATCATCCAATTCGTCGAGAACGCACCAGCGGGCTCGACCATCGCGGTCGGAACCGAGATCCACCTCGTCAACCGCCTGGCCGAGGAGAACCTGGACAAGACGGTGGTGTCACTCGACCCGCTGATCTGCCCGTGCTCGACCATGAACCGCATCGACCTCCCCCACCTGGCGTGGATCCTCGAGGAACTCGTGGCGGGACGGGGTCAGAACAAGATCAGCGTGGACGAGGAGACCGCAGAGCAAGCCCGGGTGGCGCTTCAACGCATGCTCGACATCACCTGAACGACCGAGTATCGACTCCCCGTTCGTGCACCCAGCGCGAGACTCCTCGAGTGTCCGTTGGGAAGACCATCCAGTCCGCACGCATGCTCGTCCGCCAGGGTCGACGAGCCTACGGAGGAGCGCGCGCACGGGTGCGAGGCAGAATCCAGCGTGGCGTCGCCGTTTTCTGCCCGGTCTGCAGCCGCTCGTACCGTCACTTCGACGAACACAACGGTCGTCCGGGCGCAAAGTGCCCGCGATGCGGATCTCTCGAGCGGCATCGTCTGCTGTGGGTCATGCTGGATCGGCTGGATCGGCTGGATCGACCGGACAACATCTTGCACTTCGCGCCAGAACCACGAGTCGCAGCGCGCCTGAAATCCATCGCTCGGAACCGCTACGTCGGCGCCGATCTGGACTCTGTGGGCGACGTCTGCCTGGACATCACTCGGCTCCCACTCCCCGACCGATCGATCGACCTGATCGTGTGCTGTCACGTTCTCGAGCACATCCGCGACGACGGCGCAGCGATCGCGGAACTCGGACGCGTGCTCACGCCGAACGGTGTGGCAATCATTCAGTTCCCGACCGGAAAGCTCGCGGTGACGGATGAGGACTTCGACCTCGATGCCGACGAGCGGACGCTGCGCTACGGGCAGGCCGATCACGTGCGCCAGTACGGCGCCGACGTCGTCAGCCGACTCTCAGCGGCATTCGACGACGTGACCGTGGTCTGTGGGGTCGATGGCCCGTCGTACACCGTTGCCCCCTCATGCTCGGACGTCGCCGGATTCAAGAGCGGAAACAACGGCTTCGAGTGCCGGTCGCCATCTCGGAGACGACAGGAGTGACGCTGTCGAGATGCCCGAGGTCCCGGACGTCGACGATCTCATTCCTCCGCCGAAACTGCGGGCGATTCCCGTGACTCCCCGGCCACCTCGAGTGTCGAATGAGCGACCATCTCGGCGAAGTCCGCATTAGTCTTGAGCAGCGACAAGAAGTCGCCGGTTGCGACGATCTGCCCCTCGGCCATGTACACGACTCGGTCGAAGTCGCTGATCGAGGAGAGTCGGTGAGCGATGGCGATCACCGTCACTCTTCCCCGGAGGCGGGCAACGGTCTCTCCGATGTGGCTCTCGGTCGTGGCGTCGAGCGCGCTCGTCGCCTCGTCGAAGACCAGGACGGTCGGCTGCCGATACAGCGCGCGCGCGATTCCGATCCTCTGCCGCTGTCCACCGGAGAGACGTATTCCACGTTCGCCGACGGAGCACTCCAGGCCATCAGGTTTGGACCGGACCAGATCGGCCAGTTGCGCCGCCTCGAGGCATTCCCACACGAGCGAGTCCACGACCTCGTGATCCGGCACGCCGAAAGCAACATTCGATCGGTACGACCCATCCAGCAGGAACGTGTCCTGCCCCACGTAGCCGACATGACGACGCCACGCGGTGCGAATCTGAGCGAGATCTTCGTCGCCGATGATCACCCGCCCATGGTCAGGCTCGTACAGACCGAGCAACACGTCGACAAGCGTCGTCTTCCCTGCCCCCGATGGGCCGACGAGCGCAACGCTCTCGCCCTGGTCGATCGAGAGCCAGACGTCTCGAAGGACGAGGTCGTCGGTGAGGGCATGCGCGAAGGAAACGCCCTCGAACGAGATCCGGCCGGTCGTCGGCTCCTCGAGGTCCGACGTCGCCTGCTGTTCACGAGGCACGTGCGACTGGATTGCCTCGACGACGCTGGCGAGCGCCGGAGTGGTCGATCGGATGCCGGTCCAAGCCAGGATCAACCGAGAGATACTGGGCATGAGCCGGAACCCTGCAGCGACATAGAGCGCGATGATCGGTAGCGCGTCGTCTGCCGTGCTCGTGACGAACA
>JAPKDO010000361.1 GCA_028822535.1 Acidimicrobiales bacterium | reverse complement strand
GCCGCAGACGAGGCTGTACCTGTCCGACGTGGAGCTCGCTGCGGCGATTCGCCGGGTCGCCGCTCCATCGTCGGCCGACGTCTTGATCGAGGACATCACGGCCGAGGTCGGCCTTGCTCGCGACGCACTTGCTCGTTCGCCGGGTCGCATCTGGTGGGTGGTCAGTCCGCTTGCGTGGCGCGTCGACAGCTTCGTCGGCGATCGGGCGCAGGTCTCCGTGTGGACGGTGAGCATCCTCTCGGCGGCCGATGTCGCGATGCCTCAGGCCGATTGGGCGACGACGTCCCTCGATCTGGAGTGGAACGGCACACGGTGGAGGCTCGTGGCGACCCGCGACACCGCCGGGCCCACACCGCAGCTCGGCGGCGGCGACGATGCGTGGCAACCCGAGCCATTCGATGACGCCCTCGCTGGCTTCACGCGTGTGGGCGCGGAGCCGTCGTGATCCTCGCCCTCGGCTTCCCGAACCCAGTCGGCTGGGTCGTCGACCAGGTCACGGGGTTCGTTGGCGACGTCGCGACCGAAGGATTCGAGATGGTCATCGGCGGGTTGACCGCCTGGATCGTCGACGCCGTGGTCTGGGTCGTGGGTGGAGTCTTCAACTTCTTCATCGACTCCACCGACCCCAACGTCCAGGCGGACTGGTTCGTGAGCGCCGACGGCCCTTACGGAACCACGGCTGCGATCGGTGCCACGTTGCTCGTCGGGTTCGTGCTCGCCGGCATCGCACAAGGCGCGCTCGCCGGAGACATCGGAGGCATGCTCCGCCAGGTCGGACTCCAACTTCCCGTGTCCGTACTCGGGATGGTCGGCCTGGTGACGTTCGTGCAGGCGCTGGTCCGGCTGACCGACGACCTCTCGACCGGCGTCCTCTCTCGCTTCGGGGGAAACGTCTCGGACTTCACCGCAGTGGTCACGTCGCTGTCGGCGCTGTCCGGAGGCACGGCAACGGCGTTCGTGGTGTTCCTGCTCGGACTCGTGACGGTGATCGCCGGGGTGATCCTCGTCGCCGAGCTGGTCATCCGCTCCGCCCTGGTCTACATCGTCGTCGCGCTGGCACCTCTCGTGTTCGCCGCCCGACTCTGGCCGGCGCTGCGAGGGATCGGTCGCAAGCTGCTCGAGCTCGTCGTCGCACTGGTCCTCTCGAAGCTGGTCATCGCCGTCGCACTCGCAGTTGCCGCCGCGGCGATGGTTGGTACCGGTTCCGGAGGTGAGGTGACGGCGTTGCCGCCCCCTGAAGCGGTCGCCGAGGACCCGGGGGGTTCGGTGACGCAGGCGGTCGGGATCCTGCTCGCAGCGATGGCTGCCTTCGGCGTGGCCGCATTCTCTCCATTGCTGATCGCGAAGCTGATGCCGCTCACCGAGGCAGCGCTCGTTGCACAGGGTGTTCGTGGAGGACCGATGCGCGCCGGACAGCAGGCGATGTCGCTCGGCTACTACACCCGCGCGGGCGGCAACCGGATCTCCCAGGTCGCCGGGGGTCGAGGAGCCGGAGCCGGCGTTGGTCCGGCGGCGGCTGGATCGGGTGGCGCAGCCGCAGGGGGTGCTGCTGCAGCAGGGCCCGTCGGCGCAGCGGCTGCAGCAGGCACGTCCGCCGCCAGTGGTGTCCAACGAACGATCCAACGATCGACCGAGCGGGCCACGTCAGCGGGAGAGGCGGCAGAGCATCGCCGGCCACCGCGCCGACCTCGACACCATCGACGCCCGCCAGGTGGATCCGATCCGGGAGGCTCCGATGGGCGCTGAACGGCACGAGCGGCTCTACCGCTTCGACCCCCTCGACGAGTCCGGGGTGTTCCTCGGCCTCGGCGTGATGCAGTGCGTGTTGCTCGGCGGTGGTCTCGTCGTCGGCGTCGCGCTCATCACCGCAGGAGTTCCGCTCGTCGTCGCTGCCGTGCCGGTGGTGCTGGGCGCTGGCCTGAGCTTCGGGCGCATACGTGGCTACGTCGCCTGGGAGTGGATCCCCCTCGGTGTTTCGTGGATCGCGATGCGGCTCGGTCGCGGCTCGCGTTGGCACGCCCGCCTCCCGCTCGTCGTCGGGTCCGAATCAAAGCCGGCGCCCCTGCCGCCATGCCTGGCGGGGCTCGACATCGTCGCCATCCCGTGGCGAGGAGGACAGACCCTCGGTGCGGTCCGCGATACGCAAGCGGCGACGCTGACTGCGATCGTTCCCGCGACGGGTCCTGAGTTCCTGACTCGTGCTCGGGCGGAACAGGAGCAACTCCTCACCGGTTGGGCCGACGTCCTCGGCCAGTTCGCTCCTGAGCGGTCGCCGGTCGTGCATCTGGGCTGGAGCGATCTGGCACGCCAGTCCGGGCTCCGGCAACACCTCGACTGGCTCGAAGGTGCTGAGCGCGGAGACGCCGACCGCGACGCGGTGGACTCCTATCAGGACTTGTTGGAGGGCGCCGCGTCACAGGCCAGCAGTCATGACGTGCTGCTGTTCCTCACCGTCGCACGCGAGCGACTCGGTCGCCGCGCCATCACCAGCGACCCAGAGGCTGCGCTCGGGCGAGCGCTGTGCTCGAGCGTTGATGCGATGATCCGGGGCCTGCGGAACGGCGGCCTCTCGGCCGGCGAACCCCTCACGGCGGCCGAAGTCCGCCGGCACCTCCGGACCCGAATCGATCCATTCGCCGCACGACCGGCGTCGGTGCGAGGTCGGCTCGTCGAACGGCTCGGCCTCGTCGCCCCCGGTGCCGAGGGCCCGCTCGCGTTGCACACCGCGTGGCGTCACGGCCAGATTGATGGTGCGTTCCATCGCACCTACTGGGTGGTCGGCTTCCCTCGCCTGCCGCAGCACCCCGCGTGGCTTGAGGCGTTCCTGGCGGGCAACGGACTCTGTCGAACGCTCACCGTTCTCTTCCGCCCGGTCGCACCGCATCAGTCACGTCGCCGAATCGAGCGAGATCTGGTGAAGCTCGAGTCCGACGCGCAGACCCGCGAGGACAAGGGAAGGCGCGTCGACGCCCGGCATCGTCGAGCCACCCAGGCACTCCTCGACCGGGAGGAGGAGCTCGTTGCCGGCTACACGGAAATGGATCACCTCGCACTCGTTTGCGTCAGCGCCCCGGAACTCGAACAGCTCGAGGATGACTGCGAGATCGTCGAGCAACTCGCTCGTGAAGCCGGCATCGAGCTGCGCGTTCTCGACGCCCGACAAGACCTGGGCTGGGCCGCAACGCTGCCGTTCGGTCTCGCCCCGCGGCACCTGCTGTCGTGATCTCGGCTCGACGACCGTCGCTTCGTCTGCCGTGGCACCGGGGGACCACGGCCCACATCAGCTCCCTCTACCCGTTCTCGGTGCAGGGATCCTTCGGATGGCGAGGTGCCTACGTCGGTCTCGACGTCCTCGCCGGCGGCGCGGAGTTCTGTTGGGACCCCTTCGAGGCGTACTCCGCTGGTCAGGTCACGAACCCGAATGGATGGATCCTGGGCGAACCCGGCAACGGCAAGTCGGCCCTCGTGAAGACACTGATCTGGCGGATGTCCGCGATCTGGGGTGCCGGCCCGCGGGGCAGGTTCGTCGCCATCGCTGATCCGAAGGGCGAGTACGTGCCCTTGGCCGACCGCCTCGGTATGAACGTCATCCGGCTCACACCCGGCGGTACGACACGTCTCAATCCCCTCGCCGAAGGACCGAACGGCGATGAACC
>JAPKDO010000360.1 GCA_028822535.1 Acidimicrobiales bacterium | reverse complement strand
CCGTGGCGATGCCGGCCGAGCGGTCGGCCGTCCTCCGCCGGACGGCGCGCGACGTTCGGATGCGCCTCCTGGTCCGCTTCTCGGTCCTCCACGCGGCCGGCGGGCTGATGGTCTTCAGCTACCTCCAGCAGTTGTACCCCGCGTCGCAGGCGTTCGGGACGCCGTGGCTCAACGACCTCGGGTTGCTCGCCATCACCGAGATCGCGCTCGCCCCGATCGCATGGCTCTGGTTCGCCAAGAAGTTCCAGACGTCGGAGCAATGGGCCCTCGACGGTCGCATGCCCGACGCCAGCGAACGCGAGCGAGTGCTCGACGAGCCGTGGCGAATGGCGGCGCGACCGTTCCTGTTGTGGATCATCGCGACGACCTTCATCGCCACGAGCATCGCGTTCCGGAGCAGCTATGACGGCCGCGAGGTCCTCGAGATCGTTCAGATCATGCTGATCGGCGGCGTCGGGGTCTGCGCCATCTCGTACCTGGTCATCGAGCAGACGTATCGGCCGCTCTTCGCCTTCGCCCTGGCCGGGGAAGCTGCACCGCGCCCGGCGAGTCTCGGTATCCGCCCGCGCTTGTTGCTGGCGTGGAGCGTCGGATCGGGTGTGCCGTTGCTCGGCCTGAGTCTCGCGCCGTTCCGGGCGTCGGGCACGTCCCCGACGGCCATGGCCGTCCTCGCTGCCGTCGGACTGGTCGGCGGCCTGTTCGCCCTGCTCGTCGCCTCCAACTCGATCGCTGAGCCCCTCGACGAGGTCCGCGCGGCGTTGGGCCGGGTGGCCGGCGGGGATCTCGACGTGGACCTGTCCGTCGACGACGGCGGCGAGGTCGGCCAGGTGCAGGCCGGGTTCAACCGCATGGTGTCCGGGCTCCGCGAGCGCGCCGCGCTGCAAGACCTCTTCAGCCGACACGTGGGGCACGAGGTCGCCGCGCAGGCACTCGAGCGCGGGACCGGACTCGGCGGGGAGTCCCGTCGCGCCAGCGTCGTGTTCGTCGATCTCATCGGATCGACCGCCATGGCCGAGGTCCTTCCCCCCGGTGAAGTCGTGGCGACGCTCAACGCCTTCTTCCAGGCTGTCGTCGACACGATCACCGCTCAGGGCGGTTGGGTGAACAAGTTCGAGGGCGACGGCGCCCTGTGCGTGTTCGGCGTGCCCGGCAACCAACCCGATCACGAGGCACGTGCGCTTCGAGCGGCCCGGGCGTTGCGGACCCGGTTCGCGGAGTTGGCCGGAGATCACCCCGGTCTCGATGCGGGCATCGGCGTCTCGTCCGGCACGGTCGTCGCGGGAAACGTCGGCACCGAAGAACGCTACGAGTACACCGTCATCGGTCGAGCGGTGAACGAGGCGGCACGACTCACCGACCTGGCCAAGCAGCGACCCGGCCGGGTGTTGGCTTCGTCGGGTTCGGTGCTGGCATCGGGCGTCGAGCGGACGCAGTGGGCGGACCGTGGTCGGGTCGGGCTGCGAGGACAGCAGGCCCCGACGATCATCTTCGAGCCGACGTCGGCGACGCGTCTGGTGGCGCCCACCGGCGAGTGAACACCTGCTGCACCGTTTCCGGCGACGTCTCATCGGCCGCCCACGGCGCGACGAGCCACCGATAGCCGGCGTGTCTCGCGGCCGACAGCAAGCGGGGTACGAGCACGGCGGGGTCACCGTCGCAGCGCACACACACAGCCGTGTCGAAGCCGCCGCGCCGGGCGGCACGAGCCACCCGCCACGCTGATCGCAGCGAGGCCGATGCCAGGGTCTCGCTCACGTCCGGGACCGCGGCGATGCCGTCGAGGACCAGGTGCACGTCGGAATACCCACCGGCGTGGGGAGGGGGATCCACGGTCGCGGTCGGCGGTGGATCGCCGAGGGCATCGGCGGTGTCGAGTCGGTAGGTGCGCCGGACCGCTCCCGGGCTGAGCCCAGTCCGGGTCAGCGCCTGTCCGTACCACGCCGGCTGCCACGGGCGTCCGGTGATCGCTCGATGTTCGTGGCCGTCGACCCGAACGCCGAACTCCTCCTCCGGCCACCAACTCACCGGGCCGGTCATCGAGGTGACGCCTTCGCCGGTCAACCAGTCCTGCGCAGCGCGGAGGAGCGCGGCGACGACGTCGTCGTCGTCCGGCGCGTCGAAGAACCCGAAGAAACCGTCCGTTGCCCCCGTCTCGGCCCGGTGTGCGGCGATCCTGCCGACCGGTCGCCCGCCGCGCCGTGCGAGGAAGTACGCAGCATCGCCGGACTCGAAATAGGGATGACGGTTCGCGTCGAGACGCCACGACTCGTAGGCACGGACGCCGGGATGCCAACGGTCGTCCTCCCGATGGAGCAGGAACGGAATGTCACGGAAGCGCCGCAACTGCGTGCGGGCCTCCACCGGTTCGACGGTCACGAGCTGGTTCACCATCGCCGGCGATGCTACGGGCCGGTCGCCACAGCGACCTGAAGGCCACGGCGCGCCGATAGGGTTCCCGCGCATGGTGGCCACGTCCCCTGATCCGCGCTCCGATGGCCCCGGCGGCTTCGAGGACCCCGATGGTCCTGTCGACGGTGCCGCGCTGCTCGGACTCCCGCTCGACGAGCTGCAGAGCCGCGCACGCGCCGTCCGCGACGGCCGGACCGGCCGTCGGATCACCTACTCGCCGAAGGTGTTCATCCCGCTCACGATGCTGTGTCGGGACAAGTGCGGGTACTGCACCTTCGCCCAGCCCCCTGCCCGGTTGGAGTCGCCGTACCTGACCCCCGACCAGGTGCTCGCGATCGCCCGGCGCGGGGCCGCGACCGGGTGCCACGAGGCACTGTTCACGCTCGGCGAGCGTCCGGAGGAGCGGTATCCCGCCGCTGCCGATTGGCTCGCTGCCAACGGTTACGACTCGACGGTCGACTACCTCGTCGCGATGTGTCAGCTGGTTCTCGACGAGACCGGGTTGCTCCCCCACGCGAATGCCGGTGCGATGTATGCCGACGAGCTCGCTCGTCTCCGCGCCGTCGCTCCCTCGCAGGGGATGATGCTCGAGACGCTCCGCGACGACCTCGACTGCCACCGCGGGTCACCGGACAAGACGCCAGAACGACGCATCGCCACTCTCGAGGCCGCCGGCGAACTCGGCATTCCGTTCACCACGGGGATCCTCGTCGGGATCGGCGAGGATCCGATCGATCGGGTGCGCGCGCTGGAAGCGATCGCCGAGAGTCACCGCCGGCACGGTCACGTCCAGGAGGTCATCGTCCAGAACTTCCTGCCCAAGCCCGGCACCGGCATGCATCGCGAGCCGGCATGCCCGCACGACGACTTCGTGCAGGCGATCGCGATGGCACGACTGATCCTCCCGCCCGAGATCCACCTCCAGGCACCGCCGAACCTGTCGGACGACTTCGGCGTGCTGCTCGATGCCGGCATCGACGACTGGGGCGGCGTGTCGCCGGTCACCGCCGACCACGTGAACCCCGAACGCCCGTGGCCCGCCCTCGAACGGCTCCGCGAGGCGACCGAGGCGCGCGACTTCGTGCTCGCTCCCCGGCTCACGATCTATCCCGAGTTCGCGCTCGAGCCCGAGCGGTTCCTCGACGACGCCCTCCGTTTCCCGGTGCTCGACCGTTCCGACGCCGAGGCGCTCGGACGTGACGATCACTGGTACTCGGGCCACAAAGACGCTCCCCCCGTCCTGGTCCCGGG
>JAPKDO010000359.1 GCA_028822535.1 Acidimicrobiales bacterium | reverse complement strand
TTCCGACTCACTCGGACTCGTCGGTCGCGACGTCTGGTTCGTCGGGCTCGTCGTCCGGGATGTCGAGGTCGCGCAGGATCTCCTCGATCCGACTCGCCTCACGATCGACGGTGTCGACGTGGAACGACAGGATCGGTGTGCGGCGGAAGTGCGTCTGCTTGTTGACCTCGGACTGGAGTCGGGCACGGTGTTCGGCGAGGACCTCGAGGACGGTCTCGTCGGACGCCCCGATGTCGGACCAGTAGACCTTGGCGTGTTCGATCCCCGGGTCGACCTCCACGGCGGTGACGGTGAAGAACCCCAGGCGCTCGTCGTCGATCCGTTCGATCTCCTCGGCCACGATCTCGCGCACGACCTCGTTGAGGCGTGCGGTGCGGGGGTAGCGACGGGCGCCGGTCTGTCGTCGTCGAGCCATACCCGAAGCCTGCCATCCATCGCTATCTGACGCGACGTCAGATTCTGCGCGAACCTGTGACATGACCGCCGTCACCGCGCCGACCGCCGACGACCTCCTCGAAGGAGCGCGCTCGCTACGCGACCTGCTCGACCGGGAAGCCGCAGCCTCGGACGACGCCGGCCACATGACAACGGCCGTGGTCGACGCCCTCTTCGACGCCGACCTGATGACCGCGGCACTCCCCCGCGCCTGCGGCGGCGCCGAGGCCGACCTCGTCACCCAGGTCCGCCTGTACGAAGAACTGTCGGCGGCCGAACCGGCGGCCGGTTGGAGTCACATGGCAAGCGCGACCTCATCGGCGTTCGCCGCGGCCTACATGTCCGATGACGCGGTGGCCGAGATGTTCGGCGACGGCCGCTCGGTCTGCGCCGGCCAGTTCGCACCCCGGGGCGCCTTCACCCGAGTCGACGGGGGCTTCCGGGTGACGGGCCAATACGGGTTCGCCTCGGGATCGGGCCACGCCGCCTACATCATGGCCGGCGGCTCGGTCGTCGATGCCGATGGCGAGATGGTCTTCGGTGACGACGGCATGCCCGAGATGCGGGTCGCCGCGATCCCACGCGACGAGGTCTCCCTCGAGGGTGGCTGGCACGTCCTCGGTCTGAGGGGCACCGGCAGCCAGGACTACTCGGTCGACGACGTGTTCGTCCCGGACGGGCGCACGTTCGAACTGTTCTCCGAATCGCCGCTCCGGGGCGGCGCCCAGTTCCGGATCGGAATCATGCCCATGACCTCGGCCGGACACGCCCGGCTGGGCCCTCGGCGTGTGCCGACGAGCGCTCGACGACACGCACGCCACCCGCGTCGCCGCCGACGTCATCTCACGGTGCTACCGCCTGGGCGGCGGCGATGCGCTCCGCGACGGCCACCCACTCCAGCGCTGCATGCGCGACATCCTCGCCGGAACCCAGCACATCTTCGTCGACGACTCGACCTACGTGACCGCGTCGCAGGTCTGGCTCGACCGAGCCGCGGGCTTCGTCTTCCTCTGACCCTGGGCTTGCGCCGGGTCGAGCGTTCTTCGACCGGTCCGCTCCAGCCTCTCCGTGGAAGAACGCCAGGAGTGCGGACGCATCGAGAACGGCCACACAACGTCGATTCAACGGGGCGGGCCGTCGGCGATGCGGCCGGCGAGGTCCGACATCCAGTCGCCGACGGGCCACGTGCCCTCGACGATCCAGGTGACGCCGACGGCTTCGTAGTCGGCGGGGTCGTACGTCTCGGTCGGCCCGACGAACAGGTCCCATCCCTCCGGGCGATCGACGTCGCCGACGTAGTCGCCCAGTTCGTTCGCCGCCAGCGGGCCGCCGGGCCCGATCGGGAAGAAGCCGTCCCAGCGGAGCGCACGATCGAGCGGACGCCGATTCGGCGCGACGCCGGCGACGAAGATCGGCGGGCGCGGATCCTGCACCGATGCCGGCCTCGCCTGACCGTGGACGGTGAAATGCTCGCCGTCGTGGTCGACCCGCTCGCCACGCAACAACGGGTCGACGACGGCCAGCGCCTCGTCGAGTCGCCCCGCCCGGACCCGGGGGTCGGCCTCGTCGCCCAGGTCTTCGAAGTCGGCGTCCGGCGGTTCGCCGAGTCCGACGCCGAGCATCGCCCTCCCCCGGCTGAGGTGGTCGAGCGTCACCACCTGCTTGGCGAGGACGAACGGGCGCCGACGCGACAGCGGGGTGACGCAGGTACCGAGCATCACCCGCTCGGTCCGCACCGCCGCGGCCGACAACAACGCCCACGGATCGTGCACCGGATGGTCGGCCCGCCACTGCAGATGGTCCCAGAGGAAGACGCCGTCCCAGCCGTGCTCCTCGGCCGACAGCAGCAGATCGAGGATCTCGTGGGCGTCGGCGAACGGTGGGAGGTTCACTGCGAAGCGCATCCCGGGACGGTACGCCGCCACTGGGACCGACTCAGGAGAAATCTCTCGAGAAAGGGGTTGCGCACACATAGCCGATGCGCTATTCTCGAACTCATGTTCGGATCGTTGATCGGCCTACGGGAACTGGAGGAGCAGGAGGCGTCGCTCGCCTCGCTGTGCTCCGGCCTCGATCCCTCGCTGATCCACGACCAAGACGTCGCCACCGCGTTCGACACGCTCACCCACATGCAGAAGTTGGTCTCGGGTGCGCTGGTCCGCATGGCCGCTCGCTACGACGAGGTCGGCGACTGGAAACGCAACGGATCGAAGTCGGCCGAGGACGCCATCGCCCGCAAGACGGGCACGTCGGTCGGTCAGGCCAAGCGGTCGCTGAACACCAGCAAGAACCTCGCGAAGACGCCGGGCGTCGACAACGCGTTGCGCCAGGGCGACCTCTCCCCCAACCAGGCCGACGCGGTCTCGTCGGGAGCGACCGCGTCGCCGTCCGAGGAAGACGAACTGATCCGCACGGCGAAGAAGGAGTCGCTTCGTTCGCTCAAGGAGCGGGCCGCCGACGCTCGCGCCCGTGCCGACAAGGATCGGGAGGCGACCCGCAAGCGCCACCATGCCGCTCGTCGCGTCAGTCGTTGGAAGGACGAGGACGGCATGTACAACCTCCTCCTCAAGCTGCCCGGCGACATGGGCGCCGAGCTCGACGCCGCCCTGAAGCCGGGGATCGACCGGGCCTTCGCCGACGCCCGCAACGCCGGACGGTTCGAACCGCTCGAGGCCTACGCCGCCGACGTCGTGCACCGGTTGCTCACCGGCGCTTCGGGTGGGTCGACGCCGACGAAGGGCTCGCAGGCCGTGCGGCCCGAGCGCAAGGTCATCGGCATCATCGACGTCGCCGCACTGAACCGAGGCGACGTGGCCGACGGCGAGCGGTGCGAGATCGCCGGCGTGGGGCCGGTGTCGGTCTCTGCCATCCGTGCGCTACTCGCCGACGCATTCGTCTCGATCGTGATCACGGACGGGTCCGACATCCGCAACGTCACCCACCTGGGACGGCAGGTGACCGCCCAGCAACGGACGGCCCTGGAACTCCGTGGCTATCGGTGTGAGGAGTGCGGCAGCACCCACCACCTCGAGATCGACCACGTCACCGGGTGGACGCTCACCAAGACCACCGAGCTCGACGATCTGGCCTGGCTGTGCACTCACTGCCACGACCGCAAGACGCGCGAGAAGCTCCAACTCGTCGGGCCGGTCGGCGCACGAAGACTCGTCCCACCAGGGACCGACCCGCCGCCGGGCGTGTCGGTCCAGGACGACCTGTTCGCCACCGCTCGCTGAACAGGC
>JAPKDO010000043.1 GCA_028822535.1 Acidimicrobiales bacterium | reverse complement strand
CCCGGTCGTCGTCGACGAGGGGTTGGAGGCGCCCCAGGCGGAAGAGCGAGTCGAAAACTGCTCGTGCCAGCCCGTCCTGCTCGGTCGCGGAGAGCGTCGTACCGCCGGCGTCGACGCGCTCGGCGACGGTGGATTCGATGAGGTCGAGCACGATGGCGCGGCCGAGTTCTTGTTGGGCCATGCGGTCGAGCCGGCCACGATCGGCTGCGACAGCTTGACTGAGCTGCTCGGAGGCTTGCGCGCGCAAGGCAGCGACGAGCGACCAATCGAGACTGGCCACGGCGAGGTGGTTCACGGTAGGAAGGTGCGCGATGTCTCCCACATGATGTCTCGGTGTCTGCTCATCGAGGGTGTCGGGCTGTGGCTGGGCAAAGAACGGCAGCCTCACCAGGGGAACCGTGAGGTCGACGGAGTAGGTGGCTGTGCGCTCCGTCGTCATGAAGGTGCTCCTTCGAGCAGCTCGGAGCGGCGTCGGACGATGGTCGAGTGGATGGCCGCGATCGCGGCCTGGAGACTGCGCGAGAGCGCGCCAGTCTCGAACCGTCGTGGCGGCTTGGCGCCACGCGAGAACACCGCTGCCGACTCGGGATCTTCGGCGAGCGAGGCGATAACCGGGAGGTCGACGACCGTGGCGACCTCCCGCGCGCTGTAGGGCTGACCGTCGCCGACGAGCAGTACGCCGGACTGGTGCCAGTCGAGAGGCGGGCGCCGGAGAGCATCAGCTCGCGACCTGGCCGCCGATAGGGCGGGCAGGTGGGTGCGAGTGACGAGCAGGGCGAGGTCAGCCGCGTCGAGCAGGTCGCCAGGTGAGCCCACGAGCCCGAGACGACCCGCATCGATGATGACGTCCTGACCGGTTGGCTCAAGCTCGGCAAGCGCTACCGCCAGGAGCGGCCAGAGGTCGCGCAGCGCCCCAGCCTGGGTGTGCGAACGAGTCCCGGCGACGTAGGAGACCTGGGTGCCGGCGATCGGTTGGGCGACCTCGCTGAGCGCGTCAGCCAGGTTGGACGAGGTGAGGGCGAGCTCGATCATGCCGGCGGCGTACGTCGTGGTCCCGCGGAAGTAGCCGGCCAGAAGCCCGGACCCGCCTGTCGGATCTGCCTCGACCAGCAGGACCGGGCGCGGCCAGAGCAGTGCCAGACCGAGGGCTGTCGTCGTGACTCCCGGTGAGCCCGACGCCGAGGCCAGCGCGATGACCGCCATCTCAACGCTCCCGCGAGTCCAAGACGATGGCGACGTTGCCAGTGGCGACGCGCGCCGCCAGCACGGCCGCTTCGGCCTCGGGCACCAGGACGTCGACGACGGTCTGGCCGGTCGCCTCGTCGATACTCACGCCGACGACCTCGGCGTCGTTGAAGAAGGGCGCACCTCCCGGCAGGTCCGCGCCCTGGGCTGGCGTCACGACCACCCGCACCTGATCGCCGTACTCGAGGTCGAGTCCGGGCGCCTGGGACGCGGTCAGCGCGACCCCAACAACCGACTGCCCTTCGGCCGGGACCACGGCAGTGGTGAACGAGTCGGGCGTCAGCATGCCGCCGGCCGCGATGTCGTACGCGGCACGTTGCCCGATGATCTGCTCCAGTTGACTTCCCGCGACCGGCCGCAGCGCGGGGTCTGCGCTCAGTCGGACGCGGGCGAGGTCGTCGACCTGGATGATCGCTCCCCGCTCGATGGTGGTGCGGGCGACGAGGACCTCCTGGGTACTGGTCGTCGCTGTCCACGCCCAACCTGCGAGGAGCGCTCCGAGGCAGATGGCCGCCACGGCGCCGGCCGCGAGCGCGGGACGTCGGCGCAGCTTCGGTGGAGGGGCGAGGTCGGGTGCAGCAGGGCGTGGCTCGTGGTCGAGCGTCCTGTCGGTTCTGGTGGTCGTGGTGCTCATGGTCGTGGTGTTCTCTCGCCTGGCTCGCTACTGCACGAGCACCTGTGCTTCCCCGACGGCGATCTCGACCGAACGTGCCAAACCGTTCAGTCGGATGGTCCCGGTCTGCCCGGCCCCTTCCCAGGTGATCACCCAGTCCGAGGTTGCGGTGACGGTGAACGTGCGGCTCGGCTGCGTCGAGCTGGACGTCGTATAGACGTGCCCACAATCGGGCGACATCGTGTTGCCGTACGACGGCTGGTAGGGCGTGCCTGGGCCGTTGCAGGTGATCGTGGTGCCGTCACCCAGACTCCAGGTGATCGCGTTGAGCACGGCGGTGGCCGTGACGTTAATGCCGCCGGCCGATGCCGTCGCGGTGATCGGCCCGACAGTGTGATCGCCTGGGTCGTCGGCCCAGAGCCAGACCGGCAGCCCCACCAGACCGATGCTTCCGTCTCCCGGCTCAGGGGTGATCCCGATGTTGATCGCCGACAAGGCCATCTGGTCGATCGCGAGCTGTGCCACTTCCCGCGGGCTCGGCCCGGCGCCAGAGGCGGGTGGTGGGTCTGCCAGCCACATCAGGACGAAGGTGTCGGTCTGCGGTCGGTAGCACTGATAGACCGCTCCGTAGTCAAGGTAGACGCCCTCCCAGAAGGGCGAGTCGGGCGGCGGCTGAGGATCGGCGTACTTGATGTAGCATGCGTAGGAGTTTGACCAGTAGCCCTCGTTGCTGGTGCAGGGCACGGGTCCGGGTGGCGGGTTGCGGACCCCGATAGCGGTGCCGTCCCAATAACAGGCAGACCCCGAACCGGTGTCCTGGGGAGCGCTATCACCCGGATTGCCGGGAGCACCGGGGGAGCCGGGCACCTCGACGTAGACGAGGCAGATCCCTGTTGCTGGATCCGTCTGCTGACAGACGGTGTCGGCGGTGGCGCTTGTGGTCGTGGTGGAGATCAGCCCGGCAGTCGTGGCCGCAGCGACGACCAAGTAGGTCAGGAAGCGGCGCATGGTGGCTGCTCCAGATCTACGCCGCTGGCTACCCGCCAGCCGTCCTGGGGCTTGGCTTCGAACCGGTAGTTCGAGACCGAGTACCGCACCCAGCCGGTGTCGGGACGGTCCGGGTCGACGACCGACTCGCCCTTCTTGTCGAGGATGTCGACGGCGCTCACGTCGTAGCAGACGTCGATCTGGACGGTCGGGACCTTGCCTACCGAGGCGTCGCTGTTGTCGAGGTTGACCGACTGCACGGTGAGCATCGCAATCGATGTCGACCCTGACTGGCGCAAACCGCCGTCTCTCTGACTCTCGATGAGTCGCTGCTGGGCCGACAGCTGGGTGCTGATCGCGACGGACTTGAGCTTGCGGATCGGGCGGCTTGGTTTGCTCCGGAGCTGATCGATGACGACGAAGTAGCGACGAAGCAGGTCAGTCGCCGCAGCGGACGCCGGGTCGGGCGGCTCTGTCGTCGGCGCTTGGGTCAGCGACGGTTGGGTGGCGCTCGTCGTCGGGGCTGTCGAGGTGGGGCCTGGCCCGGGAGGGCTAGCGGTGTCCGTGGCGCACGCCGAGAGCGCGACCACCAGTCCAGCGGTCGCCAATCTAAGGTTAGTTCGCGCGAATGCCATGTCCCGAGATCTGCATCGCCCCGCGACCCGTTCACGAGGGCTGTGGCCACGTCCCGCCGACGAATCGACTTGGACGAAACCGTCGTCTATTGAGGCACGACCTCCCCGCCCAGCGCAAGAGTCCCTCACGAATATCTCCTCTCATCCGCTCGTCCGATCACGTCGTCTCTGACCTCGCTACCCAGGTGCACACCCGCCTCCACCGAGGTCCGCCCGTCCTGTCCCCACTCCTCACTCGATCGGCTTACACGTCTTGCAGATCGAGGTGGGCTCCGTTGCCTACGCCTGTGGATGAACCGGTCTGAGGCGGCGCTGTGGGGAGTCTCTGGCTACCTCTGCGACAGGGAGGTTGGTGCCGATGACCGTCTCGATGCGCGTGATGTCCGCCGGTACGGGCTACCAGTACCTGCTCAAGAGCGTGGTCGCCGGCGACGGCAACCGGAGCCTCTCGACGCCCCTGACGAGGTACTACACCGAGGAGGGCACACCGCCGGGGCGGTGGCTCGGATCGGGGCTCCACGCCGTTGCCGACGGCACCCTCCAGCAGGACGACCCAGTGAGGGAGCAGCAGCTGGCGCTCCTGCTCGGACTGGGCCGAGACCCGGTCTCCGGCGATCCGCTCGGGCGAGCGTTCCCGACGTACGGCGGGTTGACCGAGCGAGTGGCCGCGCGCGTCTCGGAGCTTTCGGCCGCGCACAGTGATGAGGAGCGGGCGGCGTCGGTCGCGACGATCGAGGCCGAGGAGATCGAGGCCGGCGGCAAGCGTGCAGTCGCGGGCTACGACTTCACGTTCAGCGTCCCGAAGTCGGTCTCCGTGCTCTGGGGAGTCGCCGACGCCGGCACCCAGGCACTCATCGTCGATGCTCACCACGAGGCCGTCGCCGAGGTGCTCGACTTCCTGGAGCGGGAGATCGCCACGACGCGCAGGGGAGTCAACGCCGGCGATGGGGCGGTTGCCCAGGCCGACATCGTCGGGATCATCGCCACAGCCTTCGATCATTGGGACTCCAGGCTGGGCGACCCGCAGCTCCACACCCACGTCGTGATCTCCAACAAGGTCAAGACCAGCCAGGACGGGCGTTGGCGCAGCCTGGACGGGCGTCCACTTCACGCAGCCGTTGTGGCGCTGTCCGAGCACTACAACGCGGTGCTCGCCGACCGGATGACGCGCACGTTCGGGATCGAATGGGAGCAGCGCAGTCGCGGCAAGGACCGGACCCCGGCATGGGAGCTGACGCCCGTCAGCGAGGACCTGATCCGCGAGTTCTCCAGCCGATCACGGGCGATCGACCTCGAGAAGGACCGCCTCATCGCGCAGTACGTCGCCGAGCGCGGACGTCGCCCGTCCTCGGCGGAGATCATTCGACTGCGAGCCAGAGCAACCCTCACGACACGGCCCGAGAAGCAGATCCGCTCGCTTGCCGACCTGACCGACGAGTGGAGAGGACGGGCGGACCTCATCCTGGGGACGGGCGCAGCCGCGTGGGCGGGCCGGATCGCGCGCGCGGACGTCGCCCGTCCTGCCCTTCGCGCCGACGACATCGCGCTCGACTTGATCGAGGGGGTCGGCGTGCGGGTGGTCGGAGTGGTGAGCGAGAAGCGATCGACCTGGCGCCACTGGAACCTGTGGTCCGAGGCCTCCCGGCAGACGATGGGGTGGCGCTTCGCTTCGTCCGAGGACCGTGAGGCAGCGGTCGCGATGATCGTCGACGCGGCCAAGAGTCAGTCACTCCCACTCACGCCGCCTGAGCTCGCGTTCAGCCCGGAGGAGTTTCGCCGCGACGACGACACGACCTTGTTCCGCTCGAGACACTCGGTGGTCTTCACCTCGGCGGAGCTCCTTGCGGCAGAGGATCGACTCCTCATTCGATCGGAGGCCACCGACGCACCGGTGCTGGACCTCGACGTCCTCAAGCGACTGACGGACACGGCGGAGCGGGTACACCTGCTCAGCAGCGAGCAGGCTGAGGCTCTGGCCCGGATCGCGGTGTCCGGCCGGCAAGTCGACCTGCTCGTCGGGCCGGCTGGCGCCGGCAAGACCACCGCTATGCGGGCGCTTCACGATGCGTGGACCTCGGAGCACGGAGCGGGCAGCGTGGTCGGCCTCGCCCCGAGCGCGGCCGCCGCTCAGGTGCTCGCCGATGATCTCGGCGCCCCGTGTGAGAACACGGCCAAGTGGCTCCACTCGCACGACCGAGGTGCAGCGACCTTCCGCCCGGGCCAGCTCGTGATCATCGATGAGGCAACTCTCGCCGGGACGATGAGCCTCGACCGACTCACCGCCCTGGCAACCGATGCCGGAGCCAAGGTGCTCCTCGTCGGCGACTGGGCACAGCTGCAGTCCGTCGACGCAGGGGGGGCGTTCGCCCTGCTGGCCTCCGCCCGTCCCGACACCCCAGAGCTGACCGACGTCCAACGGTTCACCAACGAGTGGGAGAAGCTCGCCTCTCTCGACCTCCGCTTCGGTCGCACCGACGTGATTGCCACCTACCTCGGCCACGACCGGGTGCGCGAAGGCGCCACCACCGAGATGATCGACGCTGCGTACGCCGCCTGGCGAGCCGACGTCGGTGCAGGGATGGCCAGCGTGCTCGTCACCGACGCGAGCCAATCGGTCATCGAGCTCAACCAACGAGCCCGAGCAGAGCGTCTCCTCGACGGCGACACGGTCGCTGGCAGCGAGGTGCTCCTGGCTGATAGCACCCAGGCTTCCGAGGGTGACGTCGTTATCACCCGGCGCAATGACCGGCGACTCCACACGCGACGCGGAGGGTGGGTACGCAACGGCGACCGCTGGCAGGTCACTGGTGTCAACCAGGACGGCTCCCTGCGGGTCCAGCGGCTCGGCCAGGGCAGCGAGGGGGAGGTAGCCCTGCCTGCGTCGTATGTCGCCGAGCACGTCGACCTTGGATATGCCGTCACAGCTCACCGAGCCCAAGGACTCACCGTCGACACCTCCCACGTCGTCGTCTCTGGGAGCACGACTCGCGAGAACTTCTACGTCTCCATGACGCGAGGACGCAAGTCGAACATCGCGTATATCGCGCTCGACAGGCCCGACGAGGGCCACGCGCCGCCGGAGCCCGACGAGGTGAACGCGCGGACGATTCTGCACGGCGTCCTCCAGCACTCCGGCGCGGAGTTGTCGGCGCACCAGATGATCGAGGCCGAGCAGGAGCGATGGTCTTCTATCGCTGAGCTAGCCGCTGAGTACGAGACGATCGCCGCCGTCGCCCAGCGAAGGCGCTGGGTCGACCTGCTCGCGTCCTGCGGCTTGACCGACGAGCAGGTCGATCTCGTGGTGGGGTCCGACTCATTTGGTCCGCTGACCGCGGAATTGCGGCGAGCTGATGCCAACCAACCCGACATCGGCCGTCTCGTCGCTGAGGTGGTGGCATCGCGCCCACTCGACGACGCCGAGGACATCGGGGCCGTCCTTGTCAGTCGTCTTCGGAAGACCTCGCGGTCGAGACTGGGAAACCGGCGAGCCGACGCTGGCCTGATCGTCGGATTGATCCCCTTGGCGGATGGTCCGATGAGCACCGAGATGAAGTCAGCCCTCACCCAGCGACAGGCCCTGATCGAGTCGCGAGCAACAGCGCTCGCCGAGAGCGTCGTCGAGCGCAATGAGCCATGGCTCAGGCGACTCGGGCCACCGCCAACGGTCGACGCGGCACGACGCGCGTGGCTTCACGAGGTCACGACGGTGGCTGCCTATCGTGACCGGTATCAGGTGAGTGAACGCAGCACGCTCGGCGCGGAGCCTCGCAGCGACGCGCAGATGCTCGACGCCGTCCGCGCCCGCAGAGCCATCCAGCGTGCTCGAGCCATCGCGGAGGAGTTCGCGGGGCACTCGGATCGGACCCTGACGGTGACCGCGGAGGCACGAGCGATCCGGTAGGCGAGGCTCCACGGCACAGGACTCAACGAATTCGTCCACAGCCGGGGCTGGTCTTGTGGGCGTTCCTGGACCAGCGGCGTATTCCGTCAAGGAAGTCCTACCGATGGAGAACCTCTTGACTAGCCTGATCTGGAACCTCAGCGCCGCCATCCGCAGCTACCTGCGCCGCTACATGCCCACCAACATCGCCCTCGACGCGCTTCGCCACCCTCGTGGACTGCGCCTGGCCGCCCCAGTCGCTCTCGCGGCAACCGCTGCATACCTGTACGGCGCGAGTCTCTGCGCCACCATCGTCGAACGAGATGGCCCCGGCTACCTCAACGTCTTCGTGTTGCTGTTCTTCTGGAACGCAATGAAGTTCGCGTGGGCCACGATCCTGGCGCCGGCCCGGATGCTCAACGAAATGGCACAGTCGCGTCGCACCTCGAACCTGCCTCAGGAGTAGGTGGTCCGGCGCCAGAATGGGCTGACGTACAGGCGGTGCAAAACCGCCGCCATTGATCACCGAAGCGCCAAGCGTTCATTAGCATCGCGGGTTTCTCTAACGCCGCAGAGGCCGACGTGATGGTCAGGCTGGCGCGTTTCGACCGACTCTCCGTCACGTGACCAGCAAGGGAGCGGCGGCTGGAACAACTCGCGGCAGGTGAGGACTGTGATCGTTTACGCAAGCTTGGTCGACCGGCGGGAGAGATTGCGCTCCTGAAGCGAATGGAAGCGGCGTGGCGTGACTACGGTGGGCTAAGACCTGAAATGGAGGAGCGGCTTTGCAAAGGCAGAGCTGCTTTCCCGCAATTAACCGGTGAGCGCCGCCGACGACTCTGCGAGGGTGGTGTCGGCGGCCACCTCTTTACTTACACTCAACGATCGTGCCGGGCACAACGACGTCCGGGAACCCAACAGGACGGACACTGACATGGCCAAGCGTCGAGGCTTCTTCGCCGAGCTCCAACACCAGGCCGCGGTCGCTGAACGAGACCGCCAGCGTGCCAACGCCGCCGCAGTGCGTGAGATGCAGAAGCAGCAGCGCGAAGCCGAGCAGGCGCAGGCGAAGGCGCAACGCGCCCGTGTTGCTGCATCCCGTGCCAACGACAAGGAACGCGCAGCAGCCGAGCGCGAAGCCAAGAAGCTGCACACGGAAGCTCAGGTCGCCCAGGTTGAGGCTCTGAACGCCGCTTTGGAGTCCACGCTGGCTGACGTCGACTCCGTCCTGGAGTGGACGCTCGGCGTCGATGACCACGTCGACCTCGAGGAACTGCGCCGCGTCGCGGAGCACCCCGAGTTCAAGTCCAAGCACCTCGCACCGTTGGCCTCGCCCGCACCGGTCTACGCGCCACCGGAGCCGACATTCGTGGAGCCGGCGGCCCCTACCGGTGTGGGTGCGATGTTCGGCAAGAAGAAGCACGCCCAGGCGGTGGAGGTGGCACGCCAGGAGTTCACACGGGCACATGCCATGTGGCAGACAGAAGCGGCCGCAGTTCCGATGCGTCAGCTTGAGCAGGCGACCAAGCACCAGGCCGCCGAGACCGAGCGCCAAGCGAAGCTCGCCGCAG
Source organism: Acidimicrobiales bacterium (assembly GCA_028822535.1). Lineage (GTDB taxonomy): Bacteria > Actinomycetota > Acidimicrobiia > Acidimicrobiales > Salinilacustritrichaceae > Salinilacustrithrix. Next base: position 8,899 of record JAPKDO010000043.1, on the reverse strand, counting down.
ACGAGGCCACCTACGCCGCCCAGTCGCAGGAGCGGCAGTCGAAGGTCGACATCGAGAACGCCCAACTCGACGCCATCATCGCCGCCTTGGCGGTAGGTGAGAAGGAAGCGGTTGAGGAGTACTTCAGCATCGTATTCGGGAACTCGGTCTACCCCGACCCGATCAACCTCGACATCGAGCACTCCTACAACCCGGTCGAGAAGGAACTCGAGGTTGCCGTCGGGCTGCCCAAGCCCGAGGACATCCCCACAGCGCGGGCGTACAAGTACACCAAGGCGCGCGACGAGATCTCCGAGACCGCCCAGACAGCCAAGGAGCAGCGCGACCGGTACGCCGCGCTCGTGCACGCCGTCGTGCTCCGCACCCTGCACGAGGTGTGGGAGTCAGACCGTCTCGGACACGTCGACACGATCGCCCTCACCGCCGGCGTCGAACACATCGACCCCGCCACCGGGCGCCCCACCACCACGCCCCTGGTCGCAGTCGCTGCCCACCGCGGCGACTTCGAGAGCATCGACCTGGCCCATGTCACCCCGGTCGAGACGCTCAAGCACCTCAAGGCCGTCGTGTCGAAGAACCCGCACGCCCTCACCCCGATCGACCTCCCCGACGGGGTGCGTGGATGAAGTTCAACACCCCACCGGGATGGCCACCGCCACCCGCCGGGTGGGTGCCCGACGCCACCTGGAGCCCCGACCCGTCCTGGCCACCAGCACCACCCGGGTGGAACTTCTGGGTTCCACACGACACCCCCACCGCTACGGCCCCGGTGCCGGCCGTGCCAACCCCACCGGAGCCGGCAGCTACCGAAGCGCCACCGGCACCGTCCTCACTCTTCGACGACCAGCCCCCGGCCGCGGCCGACGCCGCGCCAGAAGAGCGTCCTCAACCGCCGGTCGTCCTGCCTCCTGAGCCGCCGAGTGCCGACCTGGCAGAGAACCAGCAGGAGCTCGCGGACCTGCGGCGCCAACTCGAGGAAGAACACCAAGTCTCGGCAGCACTACGCGAGCAGATCGCAGCCGCAGCCGCCCAGCCAGCGGACAATGCGACCGCAACCACGCCCGGGACCGACTCCGGCAGCATCGACGAGGACCTGGAGGCTGCGCGCCGCGAGCTCGTCGAGCTCAACGACGCAGTCTTGCTGCAACAGGTCGGCATCTACGACTACCACCATCCCTTGGAGAACGCCGACGCCTACAAGGCCCGGCTCGCCGACATTCGCGAACGCATCAAGGACTCCGTACGGACCAAGGCTGCGATCGAGGCTTCCGACCGGTTCGCCTACAACAACTCGCTCGCCCAGGGCCGAAAGATGACCGGCGACTTCTCCAAGCTGATGCTCCGCGCCTACAACGCCGAGGCCGACAACTGTGTCCGGTCCCTGCGAGCCGGATCCATCGCCGCCGCCATCAAACGACTCAACGGCTCCGTCGAGACGATCGCCCGGCTGGGTTCGATGATGGAGATGAGAGTCAGCCCCGAGTACCACGCGCTGCGGGTCGAGGAGCTCGAGCTGACCTCCGACTATCTCTTCAAGGTCCAAGAGGAACGAGAGGAGGCCACGGAGGAGCGCGAACGGCTGCGCGAGGAACGCAAAGCCGAGCAGGAACTGGCAGCTGAGCGGGAGCGGCTCGACAAGGAGCGCTCCCACTACGAGAACACCATCGCCTCCCTGCGCGAACAGGGCAAGGAAGACGAGGCCGCGGAGCTTGAACAGCGGGTCGCACAGATCGACGACGCGATCGCTCAGAACGACTTCCGGGCTGCGAACATCCGCGCCGGGTACGTGTACGTCATCAGCAACATCGGTGCGTTCGGACCCAACGTCGTCAAGATCGGTCTCACCCGCCGCCTCGAGCCGATGGACCGGGTCCGCGAACTCGGTGACGCCTCGGTGCCGTTCCCGTTCGACGTACATGCCATCTACTTCTCCGACGACGCAGTGCAGCTCGAGAATGAGCTACACGCCGCATTCGCTGCCATGCGGGTCAACCTGGTGAACCTGCGCCGCGAGTTCTTCTTCGCCACCCCCACCGAGGTCCGCGACGTGCTCGCCACGAAGGTAGGGAACCTGCTCGAGTTCACCGAGGCGCCCGAGGCGACCCAGTACTTCCAGAGTCACGGCTCCTGGCCCGTCGTGACCCCTGGTCCGGCAGGTGCAGCCGCGTTCGAGTGACCTTCAGGCTATCTGTTCAGCGAGTTCCACGCCTGCGGCGTTCCCGCCCACTTTGGGCTACCTGAAAGGCGCTGCCTTACGCCCACTATGACGCTGGTGCGCTCCGCCACCTGCAGGCTGGAACCCCCAGTTCGCTTACCCGCCAGTCTGATCCGCAGCCGTCCATGGTCGTGGGAAATAATCCCAGAACCATGCTGACGCAGCCTTCCTGCCTCAACCAAGGTCAGGCGGTGGTGTTAGCTGGTCTGCGTCTGCGGAACATCCGGCGTCGGGAACCGAGTGGGTCGGAGCGACGCCTGACATACCGGATCCCAATGGCCGGTCTCAGCACCCACCTCGAGGCGTCTCGCCGGGGCGGGTCAGACGGACGCGAACACAGGACGCGGGCCCGACGCGCTGAGCGGTTCCCGTACTGAAGCGGCCCTGCAACGATAGATTCGGGCACGTGATGCGGTCCGGAGACACTAGTGAGCTGCGCAAGCACCGCGGTGCCTTCTTCACCCCACTCCCCATCGCGGACTTCCTCGCAGACTGGGCGACTAGTGGAGACATCGCATCAGTCGTCCTCGACCCGACCTGCGGGGAGGCGGTGTTCCTGGCCGCCGCAGCACGACGGCTGCAACAGCGCGGCCGGACCACGAAGCAGCTGCGGACGCAACTGCGTGGCTATGACCTCCACGGACCGTCACTTGAGTGGGCCGCGAAACTGCTGGCAGACACGAACGCGGACGCAACGCTGACGCAGGGTGACTTCTTCAGTGTCCCAGCTCCTGGCGAGGGTGACCCAGGGCTTGTCGACGCCATCATCGGAAATCCGCCGTTCGTCCGGTACCAGCGCCACAGCGGAATTTCCCGTGACAACTCCAAGCAGGCAGCGCTGGCGCAGGGTGTCCGGCTGTCCAATCTGGCGTCAGCGTGGGCCGCCATGCTCGTTCACTCCTGCGGATTCTTGAAGCGAGATGGCCGGCTCGCCATGGTGCTGCCTGCTGAACTGCTCACGGTCGACTACGCCGAGCCGGTTCGGGCGTGGCTAAAGGCTCGCTTCGAGCAGGTGCACCTGGTCCTGCTGGAGAAACCCCAGTTCCCTGATGCCTCAGAGAAGGTGGTGCTTCTCCTCGCCTCCGGCTCCGGCGGGTGTGACGCATTCTCGTTGTACTTCTTGCGAGATGCATCTGACCTGCAAAACGTCCGTCCGATGAGTGGCCAGGCCGCAACCGTGGCCTCCTCCGGCAAATGGAACGCGCTGCAGCTGACCAACGGGCAGCGCAGCATCCTTGAAAGGCACACCGCCGATAGATTTGAGAGGGTGGCGAATTACGGCAGTCCCCGGCTAGGTTCGGTGACCGGGGCGAACCACTTCTTCACGATGACGGAGACGGACCGGATTAAGCGAGGGCTCACCGAGAACGACAGACAGGTTCAAAAGATCTGCCCGTCCCAGTCGAAGTTCACCGGCGGCCTTCACTACACGATCGATCACTGGGCCCGTTCCCGTGATGCTGGCGAACGCGTCTGGTTGTTCCGTCCGGACCCTGACGACTCCTCGCAAGCCGTGACCGAGTATGTATGCTCCGGGGAACACGACGGTGTTCACGAGGGATACAAGTGCCGGTCCCGAGATCCATGGTGGCGTTCCCCTGCCGTCGCCGCTCCCGACCTCTTCTTCACGTATATGAGCCACCGCAATCCGCGGCTCATCAAGAACAGCGCGAATATCACCATGTTGAACTCGATGCACGGAATCAGGATCAACGCGGACGCGCCCCAGATAACTGCACGCGCCTTGCCGCTCCTGTTCCTCAATAGCCTGACCCTACTGACTTGTGAGGTGTCGGGGCGGTGGTACGGAAACGGCGTCCTAAAGTTGGAACCGCGTGAAGCCGGCAAACTTCCCGTGCCCTCCTTCGACGCACTCGAGGAGGTATGGAGGACGCTTTCGCCCATGACTCGCAAGCTGCACGCGATGTGGCGTAGTCCAGACCCGCTAAGGGTGGTGGAAGCCATCGACCAATTACTGCTCGTCGACACTCTCGGTATTGACGTCGGAGACGTGAAATCACTTGCGTCGGGCCTGGTCACGTTGAGGAACCGTCGCCTCGCCAAACAGCCACAACTGGAGTCGGCGTCGAAGACACCAGTCCTCATCGACTCCTAACGTCCCAACTTGCAGACGTTGACGAGCCGATTCATCGCGGTGTGCAGATGGCGTCGACCGGCGTCCTGCTCGCACGGAAGGGTTTGCGTGGTCGGTCGCTGCCCGAACGACGTCCCACGCATCCCGGACGCCCACAGCTTGCCGAGCGCAACTAGGCGCGCGATGGCGGCCGCCCGGCTCCTTACCCTTATCGGGTGCGGCGCCCTACGGCGCGAGCCACAGGCACACCGAGGTCACGGCGATGTGGGTGTGACCGCGCTCGCGATCGGTACGCCATGATCGCTCTCCCACCGGCACCGAACGATCAGGCCGACCGGCCGCGAGGACGTGTTGCGACGGGTTCCTCGCGGACGAACAAGTTGCCAGGCGGAACCCAGCTGTGGGCTTCGCGGCCTGGTGCACGCGACTTGCGTGCCTTGTCGGCTTGCCACGCCGCCAGACGGACTGCGCGATCCTTGTGGATCTCATGCCACAGGCTTAATGAGTCTTCGTCCCGTTGCACTGCCCGGTCAAACTCCGCCGGCGAAACGAGGGCCGCGATCGCTTCGACGACGCAAGGGATTGTTGCTGGCACCGCAAGGGTCGCGCTCGCGGTGAGGCCCGTAGAGAACAGGGGGACCGTCACGGTCTCGACTGTCGCGAAAGCGCGCTTGACTGTCACTGAGGTGTTGACGGCCTTGCATGCCCATCGGAGTCGGCGGTCGCGCAATGCGGCCGGGTGGGGTTCGAGACGCCAGTCGGCATGGACCTCCAAGATGTCTCCCGCTTCCGCATGCAGTTGTCTCCCATGAACTATCGCGGTCGTGCTGGTTGTGAGCGGTCGGCTCACCCACGGAACATCGCCGGTACGGAGCCGTAACTCGGTCCGTTTGTCGCGTGCAAGGCGAAGACTAGTCAGCAACGTGGTCAGGGCCTGCTCGCCTTCGGGGCCAGCAAGGTCCTCGGTGATCCGCTGGGCGGCTTCGAACTCGGCTTCAAGATGGTGGTGAAAGAAGAGCGGCTCGTGCATCAGTGATCGTCCCGCGGGGAGAGCCTGTGTCGATCGGCCTCAACGACGACCGAGGCCGTAGCGGTGGAGTCAATCGCTGACAGTCGTACGCGTGCTGGTTCGGCGTGGGCCGGCCAGTCGTCTAGTTGAACGCGCACTGCATGAGACGGTGGCACTGGCGTGTTCTCCGCTTGCCAGGTATTGGGATCAAGTGTCGCAACGGGCCGTGGATGGTCGACGAAGGCCAGGTCGCGGTTGGCCAGTCGGCTGAGTGCACGCCTCAGGGTCTCGGTGTCGCCGTCGCTGAGGGCGTCGATGATGGCGTCAGCTCCGATCCTCCAGTATCGAGGGCCGTCCAGGTCGTGGTAAACGCCTCCGTAGGTGGCTGGCGCGAACGTTTCGGCGAGCTCGTTGGCTAAGAGCCCTTCGGTGATGTCGACGGGCAACGCCAGCCGAGCCGCGATGTTCTCTCTGCCGTAGAGGAACGTGGGGTAGGGGATGACACGGTGTAGCAGCCAGCGGCGTACCGGGACGGCCAATGACTGTCGGCTTGTGTGCGTGTAGATGGGTGGTCGTGCCATCTCGATCTGACGGGAGGCTTCCATCCGCCAATCCGTGTCCGGCAGTTTGAGGACCTCGTGGAGGAGAATAAGTTCTCTGGGGCCCACAGGTTCTCCGGTGCCGCGTGCCTCTGGCAAGTCGAGGTGGGGTGCTGGCCTCTGGCCGGCGAAGATCTCTTCGATGCGAAGCGATCCGTAGGCAAGCGAGGGCACGACGGTCTCGAGACCAACGGCGTTGTCTTCTGTGTTCTTGCTGAGCGCCCATTCGAAGTTGTGGCTTCGTGCCAGGACGTGGGCTCTCGCCTCTTGGGGCAGTGCGGAGAGTTGATCAAGGCGGTTGCTGAAAAGCACGAACGAGGGGTGTCGCTCGTGCGTGTTAGCTAGGTACTCGCGGAGTACTGGGATGAGCGCGAGACCGTTGGAGGCAACGGGCGGTTCACCGGCGGCGAGGTCGGATAGGCCTTGATCGACGAGAATGAGATGGGCCGAGGCGAGGGCGGCGATGGCGTCCTCGGATTGGATCGCGCTGGACTCGATGATTTCGGTGTCCAGAATGTCGTCAACGGATGCGATGACGACCTCAGCAAGTGTCGTCTCGTCATCTATCACTACGACCAACGGTTCAGCCACGGTGCGATCTCCATGTCGTTTGCCTGGGGTACCCGACCGGTTGGTTGTGCCGCGTCGGGTTGTGGTGGTGGTAAGTCTGATTGGTCTGAAGACTGACGACGGGACACATCAGCGGGGTCGGCGGCTTGGGAAGTGGACGCGGATGCACGTGGCGAATCCGGGCGGTGGTTGAACGAACTCGACGGTGCCGGCGTTCTCGGCCACAAGGGAGCGCGTGATGGTGAGCCCGAGGCCGGTTCCTTGACCGAGTACTGGATCTGTCTCTGTGGTCGTGGAGGCGTACGGGTCGAACCACCTCTCTGACTCCGCGACGTCAACGCCGACTCCGGTATTCGAGATGACCAGAGTGGTTCCGTCACCGTCTTCGTTGGCTTCGACTCGCACGGTTCCCCAGTCTGCAGTCCCTACGTCGGGCGTACTTGTGTGGTGCCAATGATGGTCCGCGCCGTCCTGGCTCGGCTCTTCGATCGAACCTGCGTGGTCGGCGTAGTCGTCGTCGTTAAGGGCGCCGCCCTTCTGGTGTGCTGTCAGGGCGTCTTCCGGAGTTGCGGCTTTGACTGCGTTGGTCAGGAGGTTGGTGAGGATGGCTGTGAGTTCGGCTCGAAACATCGGGCGGGTACGGACGGTCTCCGGGACCTGCAGTTCCAAAATGACGTGCCGACGTTGCGCCGTGACGCTGAGCATCCGGAACACGGCATCGACACGATCCCGGACTCGTTGGGCGCTTCGACGACGTCGGGCGTCTGCGCTGGTCACGTCGACTAGATACGAGGCTTGCCGGTCGAGGCCGCGCTTGAGCTCTTCGAGCGAGGCACTTACGCGTGCTGTTGCACGGCTTTCGCTCGGTTTCATCTTCGAACGTGCTAGCCGAAGTTGTCGTTGCGTTGCAGTCGTGACCGCAAGCAACCCGTTCAATTCGTGGACGAACGCGCTGAGTTGGCTTCCGACGCTCGCAAGGACGCGGATCATGTTGAGCTCGTCGAGGAGATCATCGGTCACGCTGGCGACTTCTTCGGTGAGAGCGGCGAGTTCACGCACCGACGTTTGAACCTTCGCGGTTTCGCCGGCTGTAATGGCGTCGTTGACACTTCGAACAAGCTGGGTGAGGTTGGCCGTCCGCTCGGCGAGCGCTTGGGTCCGGGTTCGGGTGACCACAGTGCGGCTCGACCTGGTGCCGGTGCGCCGCTTTGCGGCCTTGTCGCGTGCTCGGATCCGTGTCACGTAGTCAATGCCGCGCCTGACGGTAGCGGTTAGGGTCTCAAGAGGTTGCCCAGGCAAGAAGCCTTCCCGGTTAACCAGCATTTGGAGGCCACCGCTGGAGTCCTCGGTGAGGAAGACACCGCCGATGTAGCCATTGGCGGGCAGCATGCTGAGTCCCTCGTCGGCGATCTTGGAGCCGAACAGAGCGTCGGTGCTGTACTTCTCACCGAATGAGACTAGTTCTCGTCCGCGTTGGGTGTACTGGCTGTCGGTGCCGAGCCAATCGTTGCCCGGCTCGCCGTAGGGCAGGACCCGGAACCCCTCCATGTATACGCGGACGCCAGTGGCGGATCGTGGCCAAGACGACTTGTCGCCGGAACGGATGAAGATGCGGGCCTCGAAGTACGGGCCGTTCTCAAGCGGGGGAAGCCGGACCGGGAGAATGGGGGTGTGGAGGTCTTGGGGTAATGACCGCTCGGTGGCCGCAGTGCGGGCGATCCCGTATGTGAGCGACCGCTGATTGCTGTCGATCTCGAGGACATACTGAGCGGCGGCACCTGGTTGAGGAGCCAGGTCCTCGCCCCGGTCGAAGTCGCCCTCCAAGTGGATCTTGAAAGGTGCCGGCTCGCGTGTCTGTTTGCTGTTCGACTTCGCTCTGTCGCCTCGGACCTTCACGCCACTTCCGAGAAGTGGCGAGGAGTAGAGCTCGGGATGATGAGGACCGTAGACGTCGGGGGGAGGTTCGTAGCCCTGAACTTCGCTCACGAAATTGCTCAGGTCGCGGTCGGTCCACGCCCGCCGAAGTCGGCTCAACGTAATGGTCGTCCCGTGAGCGGACTTAATGGTGGTTCCAGGGCTGTTAGTGGCAGTGACTGGTAGGGCGTCGATAATCTCGTCGAGGTGCGTGTAGGACTCGATCATGTCCCAATCGAGGGTGGCGCTGACACCGGCGGACTGGTCGCCGCTGTGGTGGACGTCTGGGTTGGGAAAACTTTCGATGACGAGGGAGTGGGCGAGTTTGTGTGCCGCTAGGCGTCCAATTCCTTTCGCGCCTGTGTAGCGCCGTGAAAAGATGGGTGAGAAGCGGGTCGCCTCGGCTTTGCGTCGGGACGCGATGGTTAAGAAGCCGCGCTCACATTCAGACTTGGTCATGCCGTTGCCGTTGTCGGACACGACCACTGAGGACAGTT